>JACQRG010000062.1 GCA_016206565.1 Candidatus Omnitrophota bacterium
CGCCCATCCCGATTGACGCCGGCGGGTACTTCGACCTCACACCGCTCGACGCGGCCTCGGACCTGCGCCGCGACATCATCCTCTCGATGGAGGAGATGGGCATCGGCATCGAGTACTCCCACCACGAGGCCGCGCCCTCGCAGCATGAGATTGACTTCCGCTACACCGACGCGCTCTCGATGGCCGACAACGTCATGACGTACCGGCTCGTCGTCAAGGAGATCGCCTTCAAGCACGGCACCTACGCGACCTTCATGCCCAAGCCGCTGGCCGAGGCCAACGGCTCCGGCATGCACGTTAACATGTCGCTGTTCAGGGGGGAGCGCAACGCGTACTTCGAGGCGAAAGACGCGCTCCACCTTTCCAAGACCGCGAAGCACTTCCTCGCGGGCCTCTTGAAGCGCGCACCGGAGATCACGCTGGTGTTGAATCAATGGGTCAATTCCTACAAGCGGCTGGTGCCGGGTTACGAAGCGCCGGTCTATGTCACGTGGGCATCGCGCAATCGCTCGGACTTGGTGCGGATTCCGATGTACAAGCCGGGAAAGGAAGCGTCGGCCCGTATCGAGCTGCGCTCGCCGGATCCGGCGTGCAACCCGTACCTGGCGTTCAGCGCGATTCTCGCGGCCGGCTTGGAGGGGGTCGAGAAGCGCTACGAGCCGCCCGCGCCGACCGAGGAGAACGTCTTTGCGATGGGCCAGGCACAGCGGCTCCAGCGGGGGATCAAGGTCCTGCCCGGGAGTTTAGGGGAGGCCATCGCGCTGGCCGAGGGCAGCAGCCTGCTGCGCCGCGCGCTGGGGGATCACGTCTTCGAGTCGTTCCTGCAGAACAAAAAGATCGAGTACGACCGCTTCCGCCGCGCCCTCACCGACTACGAACTGAAGACCTACCTGCCGCTGCTGTAAGCTCCCCCAGCACGGCCTCGGCCGCGCGCTCGGTCGCCCCGGGCGGGCCGAGCGCCTCCTTCACGCGGGCCAGCTCCCGCTTCATCTGCTCCCGGCGCGCGTTGTCCCGCAAGAGGTCAATCAGGGTGTCGGCGATGCGCTGCGGGCGGGCCCGATGCTGGACAAACTCGGGCACCACCGCGCGCTGGGCGACGACGTTGACCAGGGCGATCCTCGGCAGGCGCACGGCGGCCCGCGCCACGAGGTAGGTCGGCCAGGACGTCCGATACACCACCGCCATCGGCACGCCTGCCAGGGCGGTTTCGAGCGTGGCGGTGCCGGAGGCGACCAGCGCCACATCAAGCGCCGGCAGCGCCTCGGCCGCCCCCTCGGTCAGATGCAGCTGCACCGGGGTGTTCAGGGTGGAGGCCAGCACGACCTCCTCAAGCCCCGGGGCGCGCAGCAGCAGGAATTGCACACCCGGCATGCGCCAGGCCATCCGCTGGGCGACCGCCAGCATCAAGGGCAGGTGCCGGCGCACCTCGCCTTCCCGCGAGCCGGGCAGCAGCCCCACGGTCATGCGCCAGGGGTTGAGCCCCAGCCGCTCCAGCAGCGCTTCTCGGCTCGCCGCGCCCGCGGCCTCGTCCGCCAGCGGGTGCCCGACCCAGGTGACCGGCACGCCCGCCTCGCGGTAGAACCGTTCCTCGAAGGAGAAGAAGACCAGCATCCGGCGCACATACCGGCGCACATACCGCAGCCGCCAGCGGCCCCAGGCCCAGAGCTGCGGGCTGATGTAGTAGAGCACCGGCACGCCCACCCGGTGGGCCAGCGGTGCGATGACCGGCAGGTTGTAGTCCCCGAAGTCCACGAGCAGGAGCGCGTCAGGCCGTTGCGTCTTGAGGTGCTCGGCGAGCAACCGTTTGGCGCGCAGCAGCCGCCGCAGGTGCCTGGCCGCGTCAAAGGGGCCGATGGCGGCCGTCGTGGTGAGGTCATCCAGCAGGGCGACACCGGCCTGCCGCATGGCCGGGCCGCCGAGCCCTGAGCAGGCCAAATCCGGGCGCCGGCGCCGCAGGGCCTGGATGAGCCGGGCGGCGTGCGCGTCGCCCGACGGGTCACCGGCGACGAAGCACAGGTGCATGCGGGCGGCGCAGGACGCGCTCGATGCGCAGGGCCAGCGCCAGGGCGGCGCGGCCGTCCTGGCCGGTGACCAGCGGCGGCTGTTTGATCGTGACGGCGCGCACGAAAGCGGCGAGTTCCTCCTGCAGCGGCGGCCGCTGGTTGACGGGCAGCGCGACCCGTTCGATGGCGGCGCCGGCCTTGCGCGCCAATTCCACCACCTGCGCCTTCGAATCAATGGACAGGTAGCAATCCTCCTGGAACACGCGGAAGCGCCGCACGGTTTCGTCGCTGATGCGGCTGGCGGTCAGGTTCGCCACGCAGCCGGAGGCGAACTCCAGCCGGGCGTTGGCGATGTCCTCGCTGGGCGAGAGCACGGAGATGCCGACGGCCGAAATCCGGGTGATCGTCGCGCCCACCAGGGCCAGGATCAGGTCCAGGTCGTGGACCATGACATCCAGGACGACGCTCACGTCCGTGCCGCGGAAGGGATAGGGGGAAAGCCGGTGCACTTCGATGAACCGGGGGCGGGTGAGGCGTTCGCTCGCCGCCTGGATGGCCGCGTTAAACCGTTCCACATGACCGACTTGCAGCGTGACCCCGGTGCGCGCCGAGGCCCGAATCAGGGCATCGGCATCCCGCAGCGTATGGGCGATCGGCTTTTCGATGAGCAGGTGGACCCGGTGCGAGAGCAGGGTCTTGCCGAGCTCGCCGTGCAGGCTGGTCGGCACCGCCAGGCTGGCGGCATCCACGCGGCCGAGCAGGCGCCGGTAGTCGGTCAGCGCCTCGCACTTCAGGGCCTTGGCCAGGGCCTCGGCCCGTTCCGGCAGGCGGTCGCAGACCGCCACCAGCTGGACCCCGGGCATGCCGGCATAAATCTCGGCATGGCGGCGGCCCAAGTGGCCGACTCCGATGACTCCGACCCGCAGCAGGCGCGACATCGCAACCCCTGAGTCTAGCAGAGCAACTTGTGTAACGTCAACCGACGTGGTAAGATATCGCGCTTATGTCCCACTATTTCCGCCTCCTGAAGTATCTTAGGCCCCACCTGGGCGTGTTCGGCATCGCGACCGGCTGCATGCTGATGTCCAGCCTGCTGGACGGCATCCAGCTGGGAGCCATCATTCCCTTGGCCGACCGCATTGTGACCGACAAGGCCATCCCCATGCCGGCCTGGCTGCCCGGCTGGCTGCAGCACTTCGTGGCGTGGCTGAACGGCGCACCCCAGATGGGGCTGCTCACCGCCATGGCCGTGGCGATTCCCTTCCTGTTCTTCATCAAGGCGCTCTTCGAGTTCTGGCAGAAGTTCTACATGGACGACGCCACCCAGCGCGTCATCAAGGACATCCGCCAGGAGCTCTTCAACAGCTTCGTCGGCCTCTCGCTCGACTACCACCACAAGCAGCCGACCGGCGTCACCATGTCGCGCATCCTGTATGACGCGGGCGTCATCCAGAATTCGCTCACCGAGGGCCTCACCGACCTGGTCTACCAGAGCTGCCAGGTGCTCGTCTTCCTGAGCATCGCCCTGGTCATCCACTGGAAGCTGGCCCTCGTCATCTTC
>JACQRG010000008.1 GCA_016206565.1 Candidatus Omnitrophota bacterium
ACGTCTACGAGGTGCCGCTGCTCTTCAACAAGCAGAAGCTCGATGACACCATCCTGCGGCTGCTGGACCTGGAGCGTCCGCCGCAAGACCTCAACGCCTGGCGCACGCAAGTCGTGGAGCGCGCGCTCCACCCCAAGCGCCAGGTGACGATCGCGGTCGTCGGCAAGTACATCCAGCTGCAGGACGCCTACAAGTCCATCTACGAGGCGCTGCGCCATGGCGCCCTGGCCCACAGCGCCGAGGTCGTGGTGCGCCGCGTGGACTCCGAGGCCATCGAGCGCGAGGGCGCGGCGACCCTGCTGGCCGACGTGCACGGCATCCTGGTGCCCGGAGGCTTCGGCCACCGCGGCATCGAGGGCAAGCTGCAGGCCATCCAGTACGCGCGCGAGTTCCAGGTGCCGTACTTAGGGATCTGTCTGGGGATGCAGACCGCGGTCATCGAGTTCGCCCGCAACGTCTGCGGCCTCATCGGGGCCAACTCCACGGAGTTCGACCCGAAGACCCCGCATCCGATCATCAGCCTCCTGGAGGAGCAACGGGAGGTGACCGCGATGGGCGGGACGATGCGTTTGGGCGCTTCGACCTGCCACCTCGTCAAGGATACCCGGGCCTACCAGGCGTACCAGCGCACCGAAGTGGCGGAGCGGCACCGCCACCGCTACGAGGTCAACAACCGCTACCGCGAGCAGTTCGCCAAGGCAGGGCTGACCGTCGCCGCGACGTACGAGCCCGGCTCGCTGGTGGAAATCGTCGAGCTCAAGGACCACCCGTGGTTCGTGGCCGGCCAGTTCCACCCGGAGTTCAAGTCCAGGCCGCTGGAGCCGCATCCGCTCTTCCGGGATTTCGTGGGCGCCGGCCTGGCGCACGCCGAAGCCCGCGCGAGGCGATGAAGACGCCCGGCTCAAGGCTCAAGGCTCAAGGCTCAAGGCGGGCGGCCTTGCCTTCAGCCAAGGTGCAGATTGGTCGGATTTCCGTCGGCTTGGGCCAGCCGCTCGTGCTCATCGCCGGTCCGGACGTCATCGAGAGCGAGAAGCACTTGGCCTCGCATGCCGAACGGCTGGCCAAGATGTGCCGCCGCGCCGGCATCTCCTACATTATTAAATGCAGCTACGATAAGGCCAACCGCACCTCCTACCGGTCGTTCCGCGGGCCCGGGCCGCAGGAAGGGCTGCGCATCCTGGCGCGCGTCAAGCGCGCGCTCGGCATCCCGGTCTTAAGCGACGTGCACTGCAGGGAGGAAGTCGCCCGGGCCGCCGAGGTCCTCGACATCCTCCAGGTCCCGGCGTTCCTCTGCCGCCAGACCGATTTCGTGATGACGGTCGCTCGGGCCGGCAAGCCCATCAACATCAAGAAGGGCCAGTTCTTGGCACCCTGGGACATGCGCCACGTCGTGGAGAAGGCCTGGGCCGCCGGCAACCGCCAGGTGCTGGTGACCGAGCGGGGCGCCTCCTTCGGCTACAACAACCTGGTCTCGGATTTGCGCAGCCTGCAGGTGCTGGCGTCGCTGGGCTGCCCGGTGATCTACGACGGCACGCACTCGGTCCAGCTGCCCGGCGGGCGGGGCAGCGCCTCCGGCGGGCAGCGGGAGTTCGTGCCCACCCTCGTGCGCGCCGCGGTGGCCACCGGGTATTGCTCCGGGATCTTCCTGGAAGTGCACGAGGATCCGGACCATGCGCCGGTGGACGGGCCGAACATGCTCAAGCTCTCCGACGTGCCCAGGCTCCTGGAGGACGTCCAGGCCATCCAGATGGCGCTTAAGCGCGCGAAGGCATGAGGCGCGCGGCCTCCGGCATCGCGCGCGCCCGTGGGGTGCTGCGCATTGAGGCCCAGGCGGTCTCGCGCCTGATCCCCCGCATCGGCCGCAGTTTCGCCCGCGCGGTCGCCCTGCTCGTCGGCTGCAAGGGGCGGGTGGTCGTCACCGGCATGGGCAAGGCCGGCATCATCGGGCAGAAGCTCTCCGCTACGCTCTCCTCCACCGGCACGCCGAGCCACTGGGTGCATGCGGCCGAGGCCATCCACGGGGATCTGGGCCGCGTCACCCGCGACGACATCGTCATCGCGCTCTCCAACAGCGGCGAGACCGAGGAGCTCACCCGGCTGCTGCCGGTCATCAAGCGCATCGGGGCTCAGCTGATCGCGTTGACCGGCAACCCGCGCTCGAGTCTGGCCAAGCACAGCGATGTCGTGCTGGACATGGGTGTCACCAAAGAAGCGTGTTCACTCAATCTGGCGCCGACCTCCTCGACGACCGCGATGCTAGCGATGGGGGATGCGCTGGCCGTGGTGGTGGCCGAGCAGCGCGGCTTCAAAGAGCGCGACTTCGCCCTGCTGCACCCCGGCGGGCAGCTGGGCCGCCGGCTGCTCTTGCGCGTGCGCGATCTGATGCGCACGGGGACGGCGAATCCCATCGTGCGCGAGACCGCGCGCGTGAACGCTGTGCTGCTGGCGGTGACCAAGGCGCGCGCCGGCTCTGCAACGGTCGTGGACGAGCGCGGGCGGCTGCTGGGCATCTTCACCGATGGCGACCTGCGCCGCCACCTGCGCAACGGCGGCAATTTGGCGCAGCAGCGGGTGGGCGAGGTCATGACGCGCCACCCCAAGACCATCGGCGCGGATCACCTGGCGGCGGAGGCGCTGCAGATCCTGCGCGAACAGCGCATTGACGAGCTCGTCGTGGTGGATGGACAGCGCCCCGTGGGACTCCTGGACGTCCAGGACCTGCTGAAAGCCGGGTTCGTCTAGCGCATGGCCGTGCCGCCGCCCTGGTCCCCGCAGCTGCTGCAGCGCGCGTCGCGCGTCACGACGCTGATCGCGGACGTGGACGGCGTGCTGACCGACGGGCGCATCGTCTACGCCGAGTACGGCGATGA
>JACQRG010000009.1 GCA_016206565.1 Candidatus Omnitrophota bacterium
CTCCAGCGGGGGATGGTCCTCGCCGCCCCGGGGACGAGCACCCCCCACACGGCCTTCAAGGCGGAGGTCTACTGCCTCACGAAGGAGGAGGGCGGCCGCCACACCCCGTTCTTCAAAGGCTACCGGCCCCAGTTCTACTTCCGGACCACCGACGTGACCGGCGCGGTCACCCTCCCCGCGACCGTCGAGATGGTCATGCCCGGGGACACCATCGCCGTGACGGTGGAGCTCATCCAGCCGGTGGCCATGGAGAAGGAGCAGCGCTTCGCGATCCGGGAAGGCGGCAAGACCGTCGGGGCGGGCGTGATTACCGAGATCGTAAAGTGAGCGCCGTTCGAGGTTCAAGGTTCGAGGTCCGAGGCCATTGCCTCCAGCCTTGAGCCTCGAGCCTCGAACGTTCTTATACGATGCCGCAAGATCAAGTGACGTTGGCCTGTGCCGAGTGTCACCGGCGCAACTACCACAGCAGCAAGAACAAGAAAAACGTGACCGAGCGTCTCGAGCTGCAGAAGTACTGCCGGTGGTGCCGGCGGCACACCGCGCATAAAGAGACCAAGTGACGGGCATGGCGCACAGGCCAGTAGCTCCAATCGGCAGAGCAGCGGTCTCCAAAACCGCGGGTTGGGGGTTCGAATCCCTCCTGGCCTGTTCTTCTTGGAGGGATTCGATTTTTTTTCATGCCCAAGGCGCTTGAACGGATCCGCGGCTTTGCGCTCGGCGTGCGGGAAGAAATGAAGCAAGTCACCTGGCCGACGCGGGACGAGCTGCTCGGCTCGGCCCTGGTGGTGTTCGTGGGCGTGGCGATTTTGGCGATGCTCATCAGCGCGTGGGACTTCGTGCTCTCCTGGGCCGCGCGCCAGCTGCTGCGGTAAGCGACGTGACCGACCAGCCCGTCATCCAGAAACAGTGGTACGTCATCCACACGCAGACCGGCCAGGAGCTGAAGGTCAAGCAGAGCCTGGAGAGCAAGCGCCAGCAGGGCGGCCCCGGCCAGCAGATCACCCAGGTGCTGGTGCCGACCGAGCGCGTGGCGGAGATCCGCTCCGGCAAGAAGCGCATCTCCGAGCGCAAGTTTTTCCCGGGCTACCTGCTCGTGGAGATGGAGCTCAGCGATGAGAGCTGGCACCTGGTGCGCACGACGCCCGGGGTGACCGGCTTCATCGGCGCCGGCCGCCGGCCGGTCGCGCTCTCGGAAGAAGAAGTGGGCGAGATCCTCCGGCAGACCGAGGAGCGCAAGGAGCGGCCCGCGCCCCGCGTGACGTTCCAGAAAGGCGAGGGCGTGCGGGTCACCGAAGGCCCGTTCACGAATTTCAGCGGCGCCATTGACGAAGTCAATACCGCGCGCGGCAAGCTCAAGGTGCTGGTGTCTATTTTCGGCCGTCAGACCCCCGTGGAACTGGAATTCTGGCAGGTGGAGCGGCTCTAAATGGCGGTTAAGAAAGTCAAAGCGACCCTGAAGCTCTACTGCCCGGCCGGCGCGGCCAATCCCGCGCCGCCGGTGGGCCCGGCGCTGGGCCAGCACGGCGTCAACATCATGGAGTTCTGCAAGAAGTTCAACGAGCAGACCAAGGGCAAAGAGGGCCTGATCCTGCCGGCGCTCATCACGGTCTATGAAGACCGCTCGTTCACCTTCATCGTCAAGAGCCCGCCGGTGTCCATTCTCCTCAAGCAAGCCTGCGGGGTGGCGAAGGCCTCCGGCAACACGCCGAAGGAGAAAGTCGGCCAGGTCACCAAGGCCCAGGTGGCCGAGATCGCCAAGCAGAAGCTCCAGGACCTGAACACCAACGACCTGGAGGCGGCGGTGCGCATGGTCGGAGGCACCGCGCGCAGCATGGGCATTGACGTGAGAGATGGCCAGTAAACGTTACAAGAAGGCGGCCGAGCTGGTGGAGCGGGGCAAGGCCTACACCCTCCAGGAAGCCGTGCAGCTGCTCAAGCAGATGCCGGCCACGAAGTTTGATGAGTCCGTGGAGCTTTCGGCGTCGCTGAACATTGATCCCAAGAAGACCGACCAGGTCATCCGCGGCACGCTCACCCTGCCGCACGGCACCGGCAAGACGCGCAAGGTGCTTGTGTTCTGCAAGGGCGAGCAGGAGCTGCGGGCCAAGCAGGCGGGGGCGGATTTCATCGGCGGGGCCGACCTGATCCAGAAGATCCAGGACGGTTGGCTGGAGTTTGACGTGGCCATCGCCACGCCGGAGATGATGCGCGACGTCTCCAAGCTGGGCAAGGTGCTGGGGCCGCGCGGCCTCATGCCGAACCCCCGCGCCGGGACCGTGACGGACGACGTGGCCAAGGCCATTCAGGAAGTCAAGCGCGGGCGCATCGAGTTCAAAATGGACAAGCTGGCCAACCTACACGTGGTGATCGGGAGGCTCTCGTTTCAAGCCCCGCAGCTGGCGGACAACGCCTCCGCGGCGATGCAAGCCATCGCGCGCTCGCGCCCGGCCAGCCTGAAGGGCGACATGCTGCGCCGCATGGCGCTCAACAGCACGATGAGCCCGGGCATCCCGCTGGACATCGAGGGGCTCGAGACCGAGACGGCGGCGGCCGGGTGATCCCATGGCAGGCCTCGGGCGCGCGGTGAAAACCTCCATCGTGGATGAGCTCGCCGGCGAGCTGACCAAGCGGCCGAACCTGATTGTGGCCAGCTTCGGGCGGCTGAAGGCCTCCGAGGCGGACGTCCTGCGCAAGCAGCTGCGCGCCTCGCAGGCGCGGCTCATCCTGATCTCCCGCCGGCTGGGAACGCGCTCGGTCGAGCGCCTCCAGATGCCAGGCCTGGCCGAGCTGCTCCAGGGCTCCATCGGCTTCGTGCTGCCGGGCGAGGACGTGATGCCGGTCGCGAAGACCGTGGTGGAATTCAGCAAGTCGCACGACGAGCAGCTGGTCATCCGGGGCGCGGTCATCGAGGGGCAGGTGCTGGACCGCAAGCGGGTAGAGCAGCTGGCCAGCCTGCCGCCGAAGCCGGTCCTGCTCGCGCAGGTGGTGGGCGTGCTCGAATCCCCGATGGCCGACGTCATCTTCACCGTGGAGCGCCTGATTGCAGATCTGGTCTACGGCCTGGAGCAGCTGGCGGGCAGGGCTCCGAGCGAGACACCGCAGCCACCGAGCACACAGGAGGGAACGCCGTCATGACGGAGACAGTGACCAAGCGCGTGGAAGAAGCGATGAAGCTGACCGAGGAGATGACCGCCATTGAGCTCTCAAGCTACGCCAAGGCGATGCGGGACAAGTTCGGCATCACCGCGGCCCCGGTGGCCGTGGCGGCCGGTCCCGCCACAGGCGGGGCCGCCGGAGCGGCGGCGGCCGAGGTGCAGGATATCTTCGACGTCATCCTGGCCAGCGCGGGCACCAACAAGATCATGGTCATCAAGGAGATCCGGGCCATCACGAACCTCGGCCTGAAGGAAGCCAAGGACTTGGTCGAGTCGGCCCCGAAGCCGGTCAAGACCGGGGCTAAGAAGGAAGAGGCCGAGGAGATCAAGAAGAAACTTGCCGCAGTGGGAGCCACGGTCGAGCTGAAGTAGCCGCAGGCGGGCAGGAGCGATGGGCAGCGCAATCGTCAATTTCGCCAAGCTTTCCGAGGGCATCGAGCCTCCGGACCTCGTCGAGGTCCAGAAGCGCTCGTACGCCGAGTTCCTCCAGCTGGAGGTCCCCCGCCACAAGCGGCAGAACGTGGGGCTGCAGGCCGCGTTCCTGGAGACGTTCCCCATCGAGAACGCGGACAAGACCTACCGCCTGGATTACGTGCACTACGGCCTGGGCAAGCCCAAGTACACCGTCGGCGAGTGCCTGCGAAGCCAGCTGACGTACGCGGCCCCGCTGAAAGTCAAGCTGCGGCTGGCCGGCCCGAAGGAGACCAAGGAGCAGGAGGTCTACTTCGGCGAGATCCCCCTCATGACCGAGACCGGCACGTTCATCATCAACGGCGATGAGCGCGTCGTGGTGAGCCAGCTGCACCGCTCTCCCGGCGTGACGTTCGAAGTCGAGGTCCACGCCACCGGCAAGCGGCTCTACTCGGCGCGCGTCATCCCCTATCGCGGGGCCTGGGTGGAGCTGGAGTTCGACCTGGCGGACGTGCTGCACGTCTCCATTGACCGCCGCCGGAAGATGGTGGGCACCATCATCCTGCGCGCCCTCGGGTTCTCCAGCGACGAGGACATCCTCAACGCCTTCGGCAAGCTCGAGACCGTCAGCTTCAACCGCCCGGAGGACCTCAAGCCGCTGGTGGGCAGCCATCTGGGACAGCGCATCATTGACCCCGCGACCGGCCAGGTGATCCTGCGGGCGGGTGCCAAGATCACCGAGGAATGGCTGGACCCGATCTGGCAGAGCGGCAAGCACGACCAGAGCGGCAAGCGCGAGCTGAAGGTCGTCAGCGACGTGCCCCAGGAGATCCTCAAGACCCTCGAAAAGGACCACACCTCCACGCGCGACGAAGCCTTGCTGGAAATCTTCCGGCGGCTGCGCCCCGGCGACCTGGTCAACCTGCCCTCCGCGCAGACCCTGATCGAGCGGCTGTTCCTCGATGCGCGGCGCTACGACCTCGGGCGGGTCGGCCGCTACGTCATGAACCGCAAGCTCGGGATGCAGGAAAACTTGGACGCGCGCCTGCTCAACGGGCAGAGCCTCTCCGCGGTCGTGAAGTACCTCTTGGGCCTGCGCCGCGGGGAAGGCGAGGT
The DNA here is from genome assembly GCA_016206565.1 of Candidatus Omnitrophota bacterium. Classification (GTDB taxonomy): domain Bacteria; phylum Omnitrophota; class Gorgyraeia; order Aquiviventales; family Aquiviventaceae; genus JACQRG01. The sequence continues at coordinate 4,683 of JACQRG010000009.1, forward strand.
GGATGACATTGACCACCTGGGCAACCGCCGGGTGCGCTCGGTCGGCGAGCTCATCTACCACCAGTTCCGCGTCGGGCTGGAGCGGCTCGAGCGCAGCGTGCGCGAGCGCATGGCCATCTACGAGCTGGACAAGGTGCTGCCCCACGCGTTGGTGAACTTCAAGCTGGTCGCCTCGGTGGTCCGGGATTTCTTCTCGCGCTCGCAGCTCTCGCAGTTCATGGACCAGACCAACCCGCTGGCGGAGCTGACCCACAAGCGGCGGCTCTCGGCCATGGGGCCCGGCGGCCTGTCGCGCGAGCGCGCGGGATTCGAGGTGCGCGACGTCCATCCCTCGCACTACGGCCGCATCTGCCCGATCGAAACCCCGGAAGGCCCGAACATCGGCCTGATCTCCAGCCTGACGGTCTTCGCCCGCATCAACGAGTATGGGTTCATCGAGACCCCGTACCGTCGGGTCAAGGACGGGGTGGTGCAGCGGGAGGTGGATTACCTCACCGCGGACCTGGAGCACCGTTTCACCATCGCGCAGGCGAGCAGCCCGCTGACCAAAGCGGGTCGTTTCACGGAAGAGCTCGTGAGCTGCCGGCGCGAAGGCAATATCGTCCGCCTGCCGCCCTCCGAGGTCGAGTACATGGACGTCTCCCCGAACCAGACGGTCGGCATCGCCGCCAGCCTGATCCCCTTCCTGGAGCATGACGACGCCAACCGGGCGCTCATGGGCTCGAACATGCAGCGCCAGGCCGTACCGCTGCTGCAATCCGAAGGGTGTTTGGTGCAAACCGGCATGGAACGCCGCATGGCGGTGGACTCCGGGGCGTGCATCATCGCCAAGGAGGACGGCGCGGTCAGCTATGTGGACGCCTCCCGCGTCGTCATCGGGCGGCACACCTACGTGCTGAAGAAGTACCAGCGCTCCAACGCGAACACCTGCCTGAACCAGAAGCCGATTGTGCACCTCGGGCAAAAGGTGAAGGCCGGACAGGTGATCGCCGATGGGCCGGCGACGGATAGCGGGGATTTGGCCCTGGGCCGCAACGTGCTGGTCGCCTTCATGCCGTGGCGCGGCTATAACTTCGAGGACGCCATCCTCCTGAGCGAAGCGATGGTGCACCGCGACACCTTCACCTCCATCCACATTGAAGAGTTCGAGATCGAGGCGCGCGAGACGCGGCTGGGCAACGAGGAGATCACGCGCGACATCCCGAACCGTGGCGAGGAGGCGCTCAAGGACCTGGACGAGCAGGGCATCGTGCGGGTCGGCGCCGAGGTGGGGCCGCGCAGCATCCTCGTGGGTAAGGTGACCCCCAAGAGCGAGACCGAGCTGACCCCGGAAGAAAAGCTGATGCGGGCCATCTTCGGCGAAAAGGCCGAAGACGTGCGCGACACGAGCCTGCTGGTGCCGGCCGGTGTTGAGGGCATCGTGGTGGACGTCAAGGTGCTGACCCGCAAGGGGGCCCGGCCCAAGACCAAGGATGAGCAGCAGCAGGAGCACCAGCAGATTGAGGCCATCCGCAAGAGCTTCCACGAGCAGATCGCCAAGCTGACCGAGGAGAAGGTGCACAAGCTGGGCAAGCTCCTCGAAGGCCGCAAGCTCGCCGCGGCGCTCTCGGACGTGGACACGGATGCGACCCTGCTGGACGCCGGGCGGACGGTCAAGCCCGGCGATCTCAAGAAGCTGGCTCGGTGCAATTTCAGCGAGGTGCGCCTGCATGGCGAGCCCGCGCTGGAGGCCGAGATCCGCCGGGTGGCGGACTTTTTCGATGAGTCCATCCGGGACCTGCGCGCCGAGGAAGAGCTGGAGGTGGACAAGGTCAAGCGGGGCGATGAGCTGCCGCCGGGGGTGCTCAAGCGCGTGGTCGTGCAGGTGGCCTCCAAGCGCAAGATCCAGGTCGGCGACAAGATGGCCGGCCGGCACGGCAACAAGGGCGTGGTGGCGAAGATCCTGCCGCGCGGCGACATGCCGTTTCTTCCGGACGGCACGCCGGTGGACATCGTGCTCAACCCGCTGGGCGTGCCCTCCCGCATGAACGTCGGCCAGATCCTCGAGACCCACTTAGGCTGGGCCGCGAAGGTGCTGGGCTTTCGGGTCATCAGCCCGGTGTTCAACGGGGCGACCGAGGACGAAATCCGCGAGCAGCTCAAGAAAGCGAAGCTGCCGAGCACCGGCAAGATCCGCCTGCGCGACGGGCTCACCGGACATTCGTTTGACCAGGAGGCGGTGGTCGGCTACCTCTATATGATCAAGCTGGTGCACCTGGTGGATGACAAGATCCACGCCCGCTCCACCGGCCCCTACTCCCTGGTCACGCAGCAGCCGCTGGGCGGCAAGGCCCAATTCGGCGGCCAGCGCTTCGGCGAGATGGAGGTGTGGGCGCTGGAGGCCTACGGGGCCGCCTACACGCTGCAGGAGCTGCTCACCGTCAAGAGCGACGACGTGGTGGGCCGGGCCAGAGTGTATGAATCCATCGTCAAGGGCGAGCACGCGCTGCAGCCCTCGGTGCCCGAATCGTTCAACGTGCTGGTCAAGGAGCTGCAGGGCCTGGGCCTGGACGTCCGCTTGGAGCGCAAGGAGCATGTCGTCACCGGTGCTGAGCTCTTCGAGAAGCTCGTCAAGCGCGAGCTGGAGCAGTCGGCGGCCTCGGCCAGCGCCCCGGTGGCGGCGCTGGAGCGCGAGTCCGCCCCAAAGGAGAGCGAGTAATGGCGGCCATCGTGGAAGACGTCAACGTCTTTGACGCCATCGCCATCCGGCTCGCGTCCCCCGAAGTCATCCGCGGCTGGTCCAAGGGCGAGGTCAAGAAGCCGGAGACGATCAACTACCGGACGCTGAAGCCGGAGAAGGACGGCCTCTTCTGCGAGCGCATTTTCGGCCCGACGAAGGATTTCGAGTGCAACTGCGGCAAGTACAAGAAGATCAAGCACAAGGGCATCACCTGCGACCGCTGCGGCGTGGAGGTGACCCACTCCAACGTCCGCCGGGAGCGCATGGGGCACATCGAGCTGGCCGCGCCGGTGTCCCACATCTGGTTCTTCAAGAGCGTGCCGTCGCGCATGGCCGCCCTGCTGGACATGACCATGCGCGACCTAGAGCGCATCCTCTATTACGAGGCGTTCGTGGTCACCGACCAGGGCAGCACCCCGCTGAAGAAGGGCGAGCTGCTCACCGAGGAGCGCTACCAAGAGGCGGTGAAGACCTACGGCCGGGGTTTTACGGCCCGCATGGGCGCGGACGCCGTGCACGACCTGCTGGAGAGCCTCGAGCTCGCGCCCATGGCGCGCACCCTCCACAAGCAGCTCGCCCAGCAGAAGTCGGAGCAGGCGCAGAAGAAGCTCTCCCGCAACCTGCGCATCGTCGAGGCGTTCCGCAAGAGCAGCAACAAGCCGGAATGGATGGTCTTGAAGGTCATCCCGGTGATCCCGCCGGACCTGCGCCCGCTGGTACCGCTGGACGGCGGCCGGTTCGCCACGTCGGACCTCAACGATCTGTACCGCCGCGTCATCAACCGCAACAACCGGCTCAAGAAGCTCATCGAGCTCAAGGCTCCGGAGATCATCATCCGCAACGAGAAGCGGATGCTCCAGGAAGCCGTGGACGCGCTCTTCGACAACGGCCGGCATGGCCGGCCGGTCTTAGGGCCGAAGAACCGCCCGCTCAAGTCTCTGGCGGACATGCTCAAGGGCAAGCAGGGCCGGTTCCGCCAGAACCTGCTGGGCAAGCGGGTGGACTACTCCGGGCGCTCGGTCATCGTCATCGGGCCGGAGCTGAAGCTCTACCAATGCGGCCTGCCGAAGAAGATGGCGCTGGAGCTCTTCGAGCCGTTCATCATCCGCAAGTTCCGCGAGCAAGGATTCGCCACGAACATCAAAACCGCCAAGCGCATGGTCGAAAAGGAGCGCAGCGAAGTCTGGGACATCCTCGATGAGGTGATCAAGGACCACCCGGTGCTCCTGAACCGCGCGCCCACCTTGCACCGGCTCGGCATTCAGGGCTTCCAGCCCATCCTGATCGAGGGCAAGGCCATCCGCGTCCACCCGCTGGTGTGCGCCGCCTTCAACGCCGACTTCGACGGCGACCAGATGGCGGTCCACGTGCCGCTCTCCCTCGAGGCGCAGATGGAAACACGGCTGCTGATGCTCGCGTCCAACAACCTCTTCTCCCCGGCCAGCGGCAAGCCGATCGTCACGCCGACCCAGGACATCGTCCTGGGCTGCTACTACCTGACCCGGGCCCGCGAGAACCTCAAGGGGCAGGGGATGCTCTTCAGCGACATCGAGGAGGCCGTGCTGGCCTACCAGGACGACCAGGTGGAGCTGCACGCGAAGATCAAGCTGCGATGGGAAGGCCAGCTGCTCGAGACCACCATCGGGCGGGTGCTCTTCAACCTGGAGCTGCCCGAAGAGGTGCGGTTTGTCAACGAGCTGATGGACAAGGGCCGCTTGAGCAACCTCGTCAGCCGCGTGTACCGCACCTGCGGGCACGCCAGGACCGTGCGGCTGCTCGATGACCTCAAGACGCTGGGCTTCGAGTGGGCGACCGTGGCCGGGATGTCCATCTCCGTCTCCGACCTGGTGATCCCGCCGGAGAAGGACAAGATCCTGGGCCGGGCTAAAAAGGAAGTGGAGCAAATCGAAGCGCAGTACCGGCGCGGGCTCATCACGGACGGCGAGCGGTACAACAAGATCATTGACATCTGGATGCGCACGACCGAGGAAGTTTCCGACCACGTGCTGGAGAACTTCGACGTGTTCAACCCGGTGTACATGATGGCCGACTCCGGCGCGCGCGGCTCGGAGCAGCAGGTGCGCCAGCTCGCCGGCATGCGCGGGCTGATGGCCAAGCCCTCCGGCGAGATCATCGAGAGCCCCATCATGGCGAACTTCCGCGAGGGGCTGACCGTGCATGAGTACTTCATCTCGACGCACGGGGCGCGCAAGGGGCTGGCGGACACCGCGCTCAAGACGGCGGACTCCGGCTACCTGACGCGGCGGCTCGTGGACGTGGCCCAGGAGGTCATCGTCACCGAGCGGGACTGCGGCACGCCCAACGGCATCTTCATGACGCCGATCCGCGAGGGGGATGAGGATATCGTGCCCCTGCGGGAGCGCATCGTCGGGCGCACCGTGCTGGATAACATCGTGGACGTGGTCAGCGATGAGGCGGTCGTCAAGGTCAACGGCGAGATCACCGAGGATATCGGCGACCGCATCGAGGCCATGGGTGTAGAGCGCATCCGCATCCGCAGCGTGCTGACCTGCGAGGCCCAGAAGGGCATTTGCGCGAAGTGCTACGGCCGCAACCTGGCGACCGGCCAGCCGGCGGAGCTGGGCGAGGCGGTCGGCATCATCGCGGCGCAGTCCATCGGCGAGCCCGGCACGCAGCTGACCATGCGCACCTTCCATATCGGAGGCACCGCCCACCGCGCGATCGAGCAGTCGCAGCTCAAACCCAAGCACAAGGGACTGGTGAAGTTCCACAACCTCAAGACCGTGCAGACGAAGCCGGACGAGCTGCTGGTGCTCAACCGCAACGGCGAGCTCTCCGTGGTGGACGAGGACGGAAGAGAGCTGGAGCGGCACCGCATCCCGCAGGGCAGCGTCATCTCCAAGGGCGACGGCGAGGCCATCGGCAAGGACGAGCTGCTCGTGCGCTGGGACCCCTACACCACGCCGATCCTCACGGAGTTCGCCGGGGTGGTCCGCCTGGAGGACGTGCGGGCCGGGGTCACGATGCGCGAGGAAGTGGACGAGGCCACCGGCCTGACGAACCGCGTCATCGTGGAGCACAAGGGCGACTACCATCCCCAGGTCGTGGTCGAGAATGACAAGGGCGAGCTGCTCGCCGTCTACGGCCTGCCGGTCGGCGCGCACGTCATGGTCAAGGACCACCAGGGCCTGAAGCCCGGCGACATTCTGGCCAAGACCGCCCGCAAGATCAGCCAGACGAAGGACATCACCGGCGGTCTGCCGCGCGTCGCCGAGCTCTTCGAGGCGCGCCGCCCCAAGGACCCGGCCATCATCGCCGAGATTGACGGCATCGTGGACTTCGGCACCGCCAAGAAGGGCCAGCGGCGCATCATCATCAAGAGCGCGTCGGGGATGACGAAGGAGTACCTGATCCCGCACGGCAAGCACCTCAACGTCTACAAGGGCGACGCGGTGCAAAGCGGCCAGGCGCTGACCGACGGCCCGATCGTGCCCCAGGACATCCTGCGGGTCTGCGGCGAGCGCGCCTTGCAGGAATACCTGGTCAACGAGATCCAGGAGGTCTACCGGTCGCAGGGCGTGAAGATCAACGACAAGCACATCGAGGTCATCGTGCGGCAGATGCTGCGCAAGGTGCGCATTGACGAGCCCGGCGACACGGACCTGCTCATGGGGCAGCAGGCGGACCGCGCCATCTTCACCAAGGAGAACGAGCGAGTGAAGGAGAAGGGCGGCAAGCCGGCGCAGGGCACGCCGGTGCTGCTGGGCATCACCAAAGCGAGCCTGACGACCGAGAGCTTCATCGCCGCGGCCAGCTTCCAGGAGACGACGCGCGTGCTCACGGAGGCCGCGGCCAGCGGCAAGCGGGACACGCTCGTCGGCCTGAAAGAGAACGTCATCATGGGCCATCTGATTCCGGCCGGCACGGGCTTTAGCGCCAACCGGCTGGGCGAAATGGTCAAGATCGCCCCGGAGCCGCTGCCCCTGGAGCCCTCCTCCAACGGCGATGATGAGGCCGAAGTGCCGGAGGGCAACGAGTAGCGCCGATGCCGACGATCAGCCAGCTCATCCGCTACGGGCGCCACTCCCTGAGCAAGCGCACGAAAGCGCCGGCCCTGAAGGCGTCTCCGCAGCGGCGCGGGGTGTGCGTGCAGGTGCGCACCATGACGCCCAAGAAACCGAACTCGGCCCTGCGCAAAATCGCCCGCGTGCGGCTGACCACGGGCATCGAGGTCACCGCGTACATTCCCGGCGAGGGGCATAACCTCCAGGAGCACTCGATCGTGCTGGTACGCGGCGGGCGCGTGAAGGACCTGCCCGGGGTGCGCTACCACATCGTCCGGGGCACGCTGGATGCTTCCGGCGTGAACCAGCGCAGAAAGTCGCGCTCCAAGTATGGTGCGAAGCTGCCGCAGGCGGGCTCCGCCGCGCGGCCGGCGGCGCCGAAGACGGCGGCCTGACGCCATGCGACGACGGCGCGCCACGCATACGGAAACCCCGCCGGACTCGCGGTACAGCAACCGGCTGGTCCAGAAGCTCATCAACATGCTCATGCAGGACGGCAAGAAGGCGACCGCGGAGGCGGTCGTCTATGACGCGTTTGACCTCATGAAGAAGTCCGCGAGCACCAACGACATCCTGACCGTGTTCCACAAGGCCATTGACAACGTGCGGCCCCACGTGGAGCTCAAGGCGCGGCGGGTCGGCGGCGCCACGTACCAGATCCCCATCGAGGTGCGGCATGACCGCGGCCTGACGCTGGCTCTGCGCTGGATCCGCAATTCGGCCCGCGGCAAGCGCGGCGCGCCGATGGCCAAGCGGCTCTCGGACGAGCTGCTCAGCGCGTTCAAGGGCGAGGGCTCGGCCGTGCGCAAGCGCGAAGAGACCCACAAGATGGCGGAGGCCAACCGCGCCTTCGCGCACTACCGGTGGTAACGATGCCTGAAACGACCAAGGCCATGAGCCCGGAAGTGGTGGAGCGCCTCACCTACACACGCAACTTCGGGGTCGTCGCGCACATTGACGCCGGCAAGACGACCACCTCGGAGCGCATCCTCTTTTACACGGGGCGCGTCCACAAGATCGGCAACATTGACGAGGGCACGACCCAGCTGGACTGGATGGCGCAGGAGCGGGAGCGCGGCATCACCATCACGGCGGCCGCGACCACGTGCTTCTGGGGCAAGCACCGGCTGAACCTCATTGACACGCCGGGGCACGTGGATTTCACCGCGGAAGTCGAGCGCAGCCTGAAGGTGCTGGACGGCTGCGTGGTGGTCTTCTGCGGCGTCGGGGGCGTCGAGCCGCAGTCCGAGACGGTCTGGCGCCAGGCGGACAAGTACGGGGTGCCGCGGCTGGCGTTCGTGAACAAGCTCGACCGCGTCGGCTCGGACTTCCACGAGGTCGTCAAGCAGACCCGGGAGCGCCTGGGCGCGAAGGCCGCGCCCATCCAGATTCCCTGGGGCAGCGAGGACGGGTTTACCGGGGTCATTGACCTGATTGCGATGAAGAGTGTTCGGTTCGACTCGGCCAACCCGTCCAAGGCGCCGGAGACCGGCGAGATCCCGGCGCAGCTCCAGGAGCCGGCGGCCAAGTACCACCATGAGCTGCTGGAGAAGGCCGCCGAGTGCAGCGACCGGCTGATGGACAAGTACATCCACGACCAGCAACCGAGCGAGGAGGAGCTGCGCGCCGGCATCCGGGAGGGCACGATCAAGCACGGCCTGGTGCCGGTGCTCTGCGGCGCCTCTTTCCGCAACATCGGCGTGCAGCCGCTGCTCGACGCCATCCGCGACTTTTTGCCCTCCCCGCTGGACGTCCCGCCGCCGCCGGCGCACCATCCCGAGACCGGAGAGCCGGTGACCTTCGAGCTGGACGACGACGCGCCGCTCATGGCCCTGGCGTTTAAGATCGCGACCGACCCGTACGTGGGCAAGCTCTTCTTCGTGCGGGTGTATTCGGGGACCCTGCGGCAGGGCGACGACATCTACAACACGACGAGGCGCAGGCGGGAGCGCATCAGCAAGCTGCTGCGCATGCACGCCAACAAACAGGAGCTCATCGAGGAGATCCGGACCGGCGACATCTGCGCGGCGGTCGGTTTCAAGGCCACCACGACCGGCGACACCCTCTGCGCCGACGACCGGCCGCTGGTCTTCGAGCGCATCCAGTTCCCGGAGCCGGTCATCTCGATGTTCATCGAGCCCAAGAGCAAGGCCGAGCAGGACAAGCTGGCCACCGCCTTGGGCCGGCTGCAGGATGAGGACCCCACCTTCCGGGTGCAGTACAACCAGGAAACCGGCCAGACGCTCATGTCGGGCATGGGCGAGCTGCACTTAGACGTCCTGGTGGACCGCATGCGACGGGAGTTCAGCGTGGAGCCGATGACCGGCAAGCCGCAGGTGGCCTACAAGGAAACCATGACCGCGCCGGTCGAGAAGTCCGAGGGCAAGCACATCAAGCAGACCGGCGGGCGCGGGCAGTACGGCCACGTGATCATGAAGGTCGAGCCGGCCCCGACCAAGAGCGGCGTGACCTTCGTCAACAAAGTCGTGGGAGGCCGCATCCCCAAGGAGTTCATCCCCGCGGTCGAAGACGGGGTGATGGAAGCCTCGCACAGCGGGCCGCTGGCCGGCTACCCGGTGGTGGATGTCACCGCCACCCTGTACGACGGCTCCTACCACGATGTGGACTCCTCCGAGATCGCCTTCAAGATCGCCGGGATCGAGAGCTTCAAGCAGGCGATCCTCAAGGGCAAGCCGGTGCTGCTGGAGCCCATCATGCTCGTCGAGGTGGTCATGCCCGAGGAGTTCATGGGCGAGATCATCGGCGACCTGCAGTCCCGGCGCGGCCGCATTGACACCATCACGCAGCGGGGCACGAGCCGCGTCATCCGGGGCTTCGTCCCGCTGGCGGACATGTTCGGGTACGCGTCGGCCATCCGGTCGCTCTCGCAGGGGCGGGCGGCCTACACCATGGAGCCGGCGATGTACGAGCGGGTCCCGGCCAACATCGCCGAGGGCATCATAGGGAGGAAGGGCTCATGACCACCAAGGCCAAGTTCGAGCGCTCCAAGCCCCACGTCAACATCGGCACCATCGGCCACGTGGACCACGGCAAGACGACGCTGACCTCCGCCATCACGAAGGTCCTCAGCCAGAAGGGCTGGGCCCAGGCGAAGTCCTACGAGGAGATCGATAACGCCCCCGAGGAGCGCGAGCGCGGGGTGACGATTAACGTCCACCACGCCGAGTACGAG
>JACQRG010000065.1 GCA_016206565.1 Candidatus Omnitrophota bacterium
ATTGTGTGGGATGTGGTGAGGCAGAAGGTGTCTGAGTTGAAAACGCAGCTGCTGCAACGATAGAGTTTCGGGGCGTGGCTCATCCGCCATCAAGGCTTCGGCGGATGGCCACTGGCGCTTTGGTAGCGGACATCCGCTACAAGAACATCAGCGGATGCCCGCTGATGCAGTAGTAGCGGGCAGTTTGGTAGAGCGTCCGCCATCAAAGCGACGGCGGACGGGCGCCGTTGCAGTAGTGGCGCCCGCTGGTTCGGGAGAACTATGAATGCATGTTGTCTATGTATTGAAATCTAACTTTCTCGGGAAAACTTATATCGGTCATGCCGAGAATCTAGCAAGGCGACTATTGCAGCACAACGGTGGGCAAAACCTTGCGACTAAATCAGCGAGGGATTGGCGCGTGGTGCATGTTGAAGAATTTTCGGATAAGTCTCTTGCGATGAAACGAGAACGTTATTTCAAAACTGGAGACGGCCGAACCGTACTCAGACTGAAAGGAATTTTTTAGAGTTTCGGGGCGTGGCTCAGTTTGGTAGAGCGCTTGGTTCGGGACCAAGAGGTCCTGGGTTCAAATCCCAGCGCCCCGACCATCACAACTGTGTAATGTGGAAAGTGTCATGTGTAATGTCACTGCTGACGCCGTTCCAGGTTGTGTTTTTCCATTACACATTACACATTGAACATTACACATGAGAAAACGAATTCACGTCTTCTACTCCGGGCGCGTCCAAGGCGTCGGCTTCCGGGCGATGGCGGAGGAGCTGGCCTGCCAGCTCGGCGTGGTCGGCTGGATCAAGAACCTGCGCGACGGCCGGGTCGAGCTGCTCGCCGAGTCCGAAGAAGAGAAGCTGGAGAAGTTCCTCGAGGCCCTGCGCACCAGCTCCATGAAGAACTTCATCCGGCAGGTCGAGATCGCCTGGGGCGACGCCACCGACACCTACGACGACTTCACGATCCGCTATTCCTGATCTCACGTTCTCAACCCGTTTGAGCCGGGCCCATGCGCTACGCAGTGCTCTCCGATATCCACGGCAACCTTGAAGCGCTCACGGCGGTCCTCGAGGCCTGCCGCGCCGAGCGGGTGGACCGGTATCTGTGCTTGGGAGATATCGTGGGCTACGGGGCCCAGCCCTCCGCGTGCCTGGAGCGGCTCGCCGCGCTTGAGGCCGTCGTGGTCTCCGGCAACCACGAGCAGGCCTGCCTCGGCATGCTCGACCCGGGCTGGTTCAACGAGGCGGCGCGGGCGGCCATCCTGTGGACGCGCGAGCAGCTCAGCTTCGGCGACCTCGACCGGCTGCGGCGCTACCCCTTGACTTGCATGGAGGAGCCGTTCACGCTGGTCCACGCGACGCTGCCCCGTCCGGAGCGCTTCGATTACCTGGTGGAGCTCGGCCAGGCGGTGGACACGCTGACGGCCTGCCGCACGCTGATGTGCCTGGCGGGGCACACCCATCAGGCCTGCTTCGTTGAGTTCGACCGGCCGGCGCGGCGCGTCCTGCGGGTGCTGACCGCTCCGGAGGCGCTGCGGGAGGTGGCCTATGAGGATGAGCCGGTGACGCGTCGCTACCTGCTCAATCCTGGCAGCGTGGGCCAGCCGAGAGACGGCGACCCGCGGGCCGGCTTCGCTGTGGTGGACACGGCGCAGGCGCGGCTGGGCGTGCGCCGGGTGCCGTATGACGTCGCCGCCGCCCAACGGCGCATCCGCGAGGCCGGATTGCCACCGTTTTTGGCTGACCGATTGGCCGCGGGACGCTGACTTAGGATGCCGAAGACTGCCGCGCCGGAACACGTGCAACGCGAGATCGAGCGGCTGCGGGAACAGATCCGCCACCACGACTACCGGTATTACGTCCTCGACCAGCCCGAGGTGTCGGACGCGGAGTATGACCAGCTGCTGCGCAGGCTCCAGGCGCTGGAAGCGCAGCATCCGCAGCTCGTCACGCCGGATTCACCGACCCAGCGCGTGGGCGGCGTGCCGGATGAGGCCTTCCAGCCGGTGCGCCACGCGGTGGCGATGCTCTCGCTGGACAACGCGTTCGATGAGGCGGAAGTGCGCGCCTGGCAGCAGCGGGCGGCGAAGGGCCTGGGGCAAGCCGGGGCCACGTACACCGTGGAGCCGAAGGTGGACGGCGTGGGGTTGGCGCTGACCTATGAACGGGGCCGGCTGCTGCGCGCGGCGACCCGCGGCGACGGCACAACCGGCGAGGACGTCACCGCCAACGCCAAGACCATCCGGGCCATTCCCCTGCGGCTGCAGGGCGAGGCGCCGCGGCGGCTGGAGGTGCGCGGTGAGGTGTACATGACGACGGCAGATTTCGAAGCCCACAACGCCCGCGCCGCGCGGGAGGGTGCTGAGACGTTCGCCAACCCGCGCAACGCGTCGGCCGGCAGCCTGCGGCAGAAGAATCCGCAGGTGACCGCCGCGCGGCCGCTGCGGTTCTTCGTCCACTCCTACGGCGTCGTCGAGGGCGCGCGCTTCTCCACGCACTGGGAGTTTCTCGACGCGTGCCGGACCTTCGGCCTGCCGGTGACCGAGCAGGCCAAGCGCTGCGACTCCTTCGAGGCCGCGTGGCAGCACTGCCGCCGTCTCGAGGAGCAGCGCGAGCGCCTGGCCTTCGAGGTGGACGGCGCGGTCATCAAGGTCAACGAGCTCTCGCTGCAGCAGCGGCTGGGCTTCACCCACAAGGCCCCCCGCTGGGCGATCGCCTACAAGTTCCCGGCGCAGCATGCCACGACACAGGTGCTGGGCGCGGAGGCGTCGGTCGGGCGCACCGGGACCATCACGCCGGTCGCCAAGCTCAAACCGGTGGCCTGCGCCGGGGTGACGATTTCCAGCGCGACGCTCCATAACTACGACGAGGTGGCGCGGCTCGGGGTGCGGGTGGGTGACTGGGTGGTGATCAAGCGGGCCGGCGACGTCATCCCCCAGGTGGTGAAGGTCCTCGAGAGCCGACGGCACGGCAAGGAGCGCCGGATCGCGCCGCCCTCGCGCTGCCCGGCGTGCCGCGGCGAGGTGACCAAGGAAAAAGAGGACGAGGTGGCGTACCGCTGCCTCAATCCGTCCTGCCCGGCGCAGCTGATCCGCACCATCCTGCACTTCGGCAGCCGCGAGGCCATGGACATCGAAGGGTTGGGCGAGGCGGTGGTGGTGCAGCTCATCGAGCGCCGGCTCATCAAGGACGCCGCGGACCTGTACCGGCTGGCGGCCAAGGACCTCCGAGCACTCGAGCTCTTCGCCGAAAAGAAGGCCCAGAACCTCGTGGACGCGATTGCGGCCAGCCGGCCGCGCGGCTTGGCACGGCTGCTCTACGGCTTGGGGATCCGCCACGTGGGGGAGAAAATTGCCCAGCTGCTAGCGGAGCACTTCGGCTCGATGGCGCGCCTCGCGCGGGCCAAGGCCGAGGAGCTGGAGAGCCTCCAGGAGATCGGGCCGGTGCTGGCCGCCGCGGTGGCGGCCTACTTCCGCCATCCCGGCACCCGCAAGCTGCTGGAGCGGCTGGAGGCGGCCGGTGTGAAGATGACCGAGGAGGCGGCGCGCGGCCCGCGGCCGCTGGCCGGCCAGACGTTCGTGTTCACCGGCGAGCTCTTGGCGATGACGCGCGCGCAGGCCGAGGCGCTGGTCAGGCGCCTGGGCGGCAAGACCGCGTCGAGCGTGAGCCGCCTGACGACGCACGTGGTGGCCGGGCAGGCGCCCGGTTCCAAGTTCAACAAGGCCAAGCAATTGGGGGTGAAGATTCTTGATGAAGCCGCGTTTCGCCGGATGATGGACCAGCATGTTCGTTAGCGACAAGCGACAAGCGACATGCAACACTTGGCAGGTGGCCCGATCTGTTGCTTGTTGCTTGTTGCTTGTTGCTGCTTTAACAGGCTGCGAGTCGCTGCAGCGCAAGCTGACGCGCAAGCGCAAGGGGCCCGCCCCCCGGCCCACGCCCATCGTGCAGTTCCAGGACTACACGCGCGCGATGACGCCCATGGACCGGTACCGCAAGCACTCGCTCATCTTCGACTACTGGAACGGGGAGCTGCTCTCCTCGGTGGACCAGGAGCCGTACAATCCCAAACGCGCGCGCCGCTCCATCGAGGAGTCGCTGGTCGAACTGCGCCAGATGCGCGCCCTCGTGGACGACGAGGCGGCCGCGCGGCTCGACCCCCTGGTCGAGGAACGGGAACAACTGCAGCGCCAGCTGCAGGTCGGCCACCCGGGTTTCGGCACGGCCTCGGCGCTCAAGCGCCAGCTGGAGGCGCAGACGACGCAGATCCAGCGGGAGTTCACTTGGCGGAAGATGGAGGACCACCTGCGGCCGCGCGATGCGCAGTGAGCTGGAGCAGTTTCTCACGTACCTGGAGCTGGAGCGGGGCTTGAGCCGCACCACCATCGCCAGCTACCGGCAGGACCTCGGCCTCTTCGAGGCGTTCCTGGCGAAGCGGCGCATCGGCTCGCTGGCCGACGTGCAGCAGGCCCACGTGCGGGAGTTCCTGCTGGAGCTGCGGGAGAAGCGCCGCAGCAGCCCCAGCACCGTGGCGCGCAAGCTGGCGGCCGTGAAAGGCTGCTTCAAGTTTCTCGCCAGCCAGGGCGCCATCGCCCGCAGCCCGACGGCGTTCATCGAGACGCCGCGGCTGTGGCGCCGCCTGCCGCAGACGCTGCGGCTCGAAGAAGTGGAGCGCCTGCTGGGCCAGATCAGCGACGAGGGGCTGGGCCGCCGGGACCTGGCCATGCTGGAGCTGCTCTACGCCACCGGGCTGCGCGTTTCGGAGCTGGTGTCGCTGGACCTGACGAGCTGCAACTTCGAGGCCGGCTTCCTGCGCTGCATCGGCAAGGGCAACAAGGAGCGGGTGGTGCCGATCGGCCGCGCCGCCATCGCCGCGCTGGAGCGCTACCTGCGCCTGGAGCGGCCGCAGCTGGCCAAGGGGCGGGCGGGCACGACCGCCCTCTTCCTCAACCGGTGGGGCCGGCGCCTGACGCGCCAGCGGGTCTGGCAGCTGGTGCGCCGCTACGCTAAGGCCGGGCTGGCGGGCAAGGCCATCGGCCCGCACGCCCTGCGCCACTCGTTCGCGACGCATTTGCTGGAGCGCGGGGCGGACCTGCGCACCGTCCAGGAGCTGCTGGGGCACTCGAATATCTCGACGACGCAGCGCTACACGCACGTGGACCGCGCGCGGCTGAAGGCCGTCCATGAGCAGCACCATCCGCGCCCGTAAGGTCCGCGCGCCGGCGGCGGCGCAGGCGCTGCTGCGGCGCGTCGGCCGGCTCGCGGACGCGCAGGGGCTGCGCGCGTACGCCGTCGGCGGGTGCGTGCGCGACTGGCTGCTGCGCCTGCCGACCGTCGCGGAGCTGGACGTGGCGGTGCAGGGAGACGGCATCGCCTTCGCCCGGGCGCTGGGGCGCGCGCTGCGCGGCCGCGTGCAGGCGCACGAGCAGTTCGGCACGGCGACGGTCCTGCTCGGCCGCCGGCGGCTCGACATCGCCTCGTGCCGGCAGGAGCGCTACGCCAAGCCGGCCGCGTACCCGAAGGTCTCGCCGGGCACGCTCACACAGGATCTGGGGCGCCGGGATTTCACCATCAACGCCATGGCGATGGAGCTGAACGCGGCGCGGTTCGGCGCGCTGCTGGACCCGCATCACGGCGCGCGGGACCTGCGCCGCAACACGCTGCGCGTGCTGCACGCGCGCAGCTTCCTGGATGATCCCAGCCGCATCCTGCGCGGGGTGCGCTTCGCCGTGCGCTTCGGCCTGCGCTGGGACCCGGAGACGTTCGCGGCACTGCAGGAGGCCATCCGCCAGGGCGCGCTGGGGTGGCTCAACGCCGGGCGCCTGCACAGGGAGCTGGAGCGCATGGCGGCCGAGCCGAACCCGCGGGCCTGCCTCGAGGCGCTCATCGCGCTGTGGTGCGACGCATGAGAGTGGGGCTGCTGCATGCCGAGGTGTACCTGCCGCTGTCCCACTCGCTCAAGGACAAGCGCTCGGCGCTCGACAGCCTGGCGGAGCAGCTGCGCAACCGCTTCAACGTGGCCGTCGCGCAGCTCAACGCCGATGAGAAGTGGCAGCGCGCCGAGGTGGGGATTGCGACCGTCGGCGATCACCGCGCCCACGTGGAAGGCGTATTGCAGCAGGTGACGGGGTGGCTGCGCCGGCACCACACGGTGGAGCTGGTGCGCGTGGAACAGGAGATCCAGTGACGATGCTTCCCACACGACAGGAACGGTTGGCTCAGCAGCTCCAGCAGGAGATCGCCCTGATCATCCAGCGGGAGCTGAAGGACCCGCACCTGGGCTTCGTGACCATCATCCGGGTGGCGCTCTCCTCCGACGTGAGCCACGCCAAGGTGTATTTCAGCTCCCTGGGCACCGCGCAGGAACGCGAGGCCTCGCAGCGCGCGCTGGAGCGGGCCGCGCCATTCGTGCGCAACCTGCTCAAGAAGCGGCTGCGGCTGCGCATCACGCCGGCGCTGTCCTTCCACTACGATATGTCCATCGCCGGCTCCATCGAGATCGAGCAGGCGCTGGACCGCCTGCGGCAGGAGCCGCCATGACCATCGAGGGGCTGCTGCTCGTCAACAAGCCGGCCGGCCTGACGTCGCACGACGTCGTGCAGGTCATCCGGCGGAAAATCGGGGAGCGGCGCGTCGGGCATACCGGCACGCTCGACCCGATGGCGCAGGGCCTGCTGCTCCTGCTGCTGGGCCAGGCGACCAAGCGCCAGCAGGAGTTCCAGACGCACGACAAAGTCTATGAGGCGGTGCTGCAGCTGGGCACGCAGACGGACACCGGCGACGCGACCGGCCGTCCGGTGCGCAGCGCCGGCGTGCCGCCGTTCGGAGCGGCTCAGGCGCAGGCCATGCTCGCCTTGCTCCCCGGGCCGATGGTCTTGACGCCGCCCGCGTACAGCGCAGTGAAGGTCCACGGGCGCCCGGCCTACTGGTGGGCGCGCCGCCAGCAGCCCGTGACGCTCAACCCCCGCACCATCACCATCTTCGACGCGGCGCTGCTCGGGTGCACGCCGCAGACCATCACCTTCCGCGTCCACTGCTCGGCCGGCACCTACCTGCGCACCATCGCCGAGTCGCTGGCACGGCAGTTGGGCACGGTGGGGCATCTGAGCGCGCTCACGCGGCTGCGCGTCGGGCAATGGACGCTCGAGGAAGCCCGGCCCTGGCCCTGGGTCGTGGAGGCTGACAGCCGGCAGCTGGCCGAGGCCGTCCGTCCGCTATGCGCCTGCTAAGGGGGCGTGCGGCGGCGCGGCCCTCGCGGCGGGCGGTGGTCACCGTCGGCGTGTTCGACGGCGTGCACTTGGCCCACCAGCAGCTCGTCCGCCGCACGGTCGCCCTGGCGCGCCGGCTCAAGGGTATGAGCGTCGTCGTCACCTTCGACCCTGATCCCCATACCGTGCTGCATCCCTCGACCGCGCCGCCCGCGCTCATGCCGCTGGGGATGCGCTGCTACTGGCTGCAGCGGCTGGGGGCCGGCCGGGTGTGGGTGATCCCGTTCACGCGCCGGTTCGCGCGCACCAGTGCTGCGCAGTTCGTCCAGCGGGTGCTGATCGGGCGGCTGCAGGCCGTAGCACTGGTGGTGGGCGAAGACTTCGCCTTCGGACGGGGCCGGGCGGGGACCCTGCAGACGCTGCGCCGCCTGGGCGCGGCGCGCGGCATGCGCATCGAGGCGCTGGCACCCGTGCGCCGCCCGTCCCGGCCGGGCCGGGGCGGCGGGCGGCCGATTTCCAGCTCGCGCATCCGCGCGCTCATCGCCCGCGGCCGGCTCGACGGGGCCGCGCGGCTGCTCGGCCGGCCGGCGGCGCTCTACGGAACGGTGGTGCGCGGCGCCGGGCGGGGCCGGGCGCTGGGATTTCCGACGGCCAACGTGCGGCTCTGCCCCCAGGTGACGCCGCCGCGCGGCGTCTACGCGGTGCGCGTGCAGGCGCTGCGCGGCTTAAGCCATCGCGTGCAGCGCCCGGCCGGCCGCGCCTGGCCCGGCGTCATGAACCTGGGCGTGCGCCCCACCTTCGGCGGCGGCCCGGTGGTGTGCGAGGTGTACCTGTTCGGCTTTTCCGGCGCCTTGTTGCATCGCCCGGTCTGCATCTCGCTGCTGGCCCGCCTGCGCGCAGAGCGGCGCTTCGCCACCCCCTCCGCCTTGAGCCGACAGATCGCCCGCGACGCCCGTCGCGCCCGCACGCTCCTCGCTCGTCTGCCCTAGTTCGTTGCAGCGGGTCCCGCTTGGGGCGGGTCCTGTCGCGGCCCACCCCAGCTGTCCTCGCCGCGCCGCACTATCGGCGTCGTCGGCTCCGGGCAGCCGGGGGCCCCGGGCCGCACCACCCGCCCTACGCAGACCGTTTCTGTCCGTGGAAAATCTTGCTTAAAAAAACGTACTCCCGACCTTGACAATGGTGGTGAGGGAAGGGTATAGTTGGAGCGTTCTTGTGGTGCGAAGTGGGAGAAAGTGGTACATGCCAAGATGTTCTACGGCGAGTACGAACACTCCATTGACCGCAAGGGCCGTCTCATCGTGCCGGCCAAATTGCGCCAGGCGCTCAAGCAGCAGGACACCAAGGCCCTGTTTCTCACGCGCGGCTTGGACGGCTGTCTCTTCCTCTTTCCCGAGGCCGAGTGGCGCCTGGTCGAGAGCCATTTCAAGAAGATTTCCTTCACCAAGAGCGAGGGCCGCAAGTTCAACCGCCTCTTCTTCTCCGGCGCCTCAGAGGTGGGCGTGGACCGGCTCGGACGCATCCTCGTGCCGAAGCACCTCAAGGATTTTGCCCGCATCAAGCAAGACGTCGTAATCGTCGGAGTCTCCACCCGCATCGAGATCTGGGCGAAAGAGCAGTGGCAAGCGTTTTATGAAGGGTCCCGGCAAAGCTTCGAAGAGATCGCCGAGCGGGTGATGGTGGAGTGAGTCCAGCGTGCCATGCCTGAGGCCTTGGTGATGACGGTGTCCGCGCCGCGCTGGCACGAGCCGGTCATGGTGGACGAGGTCCTCGCCCGGCTCGATCCGCGCCCCGGAGAGACGATCGTGGACGCCACCGCCGGCACCGGCGGGCACGGCCTGGCCATCGCGCCGCGGCTGCTGCCTGGCGGGCTGCTCATCGCCGTGGATCAGGACGAGCAGGCCGTGGCCCTGGCCGGCGGGCGGCTCGCCGAGTTTTCCCCCCAGGCGCGCGTCCTGCACGGCAACTTCCGCGATCTGCCCCGGCTGCTCCAAGAGCAGGGCCTCCAAGCTGTAGACGGCCTGCTGCTGGACCTGGGCGTTTCCAGCCTTCACCTCGAGGAGAGCGAGCGGGGTTTCAGCTTCCTGCGCGAGGGCCCGCTCGACATGCGCATGGACTTAAGCCGCGGCCGGCCCGCCTCGTCG
>JACQRG010000061.1 GCA_016206565.1 Candidatus Omnitrophota bacterium
TCCGAGCGGCTCGTGCCCAAGGTGCCGAAGGGCAAGGTCATCGTGGCCGAGAGCGGCGTGCAGACCGCCGAGGACGTCAAGCGATTGCAGGGGCTGGGCGTCCATGCCGTGCTCATCGGCGAAGCGCTCATGACCGCGCCGGACCCGGCCGCGAAGGTCAAGGAACTGTTTGACGGCCTGTGGGTGGGCCGGTAAGATGCCCTCAACCATGGCTGCGACGCTGACGGTCAAGGACTTGCCGCTCTCGGAGCGGCCGCGCGAGCGCTGCCACCGCCTCGGAGCCGAGGCGCTCTCGGAGCAGGAGCTGCTCGCGTGCGTGCTCGGGCGCGGGGTGGCCGGGGACTCCGTCCTGCACAGCGCCCAGCGGCTGCTCTCGCGCTTCGGGTCGCTGCGCGGCATGGCCGGCGCCTCGGTGGAGGAGCTCTCCTCGGTCCACGGCATCGGCACCGCGAAGGCGGTGCAGCTGAAAGCCTCCATCGAAGTCGCCCGGCGCTTGGCACCGGCCCCGCCCGGCCCGCGGCCCCGCCTGGAGGATGTCGAGGCCGCCGCGGCCGTGGCCCGCCCGCTGCTGGCGGATAAGCCCAAGGAGCACGTCATCAGCCTGCTGCTGGACGCGCGCCATCAGCTCATCCGCGTCGCCCCCATCGCGGTCGGCAGCCTCTCCGCCAGCGTCGTCCATCCCCGCGAAGTCTTCAGGGAGGCCATCGCCGCGGGTGCTGCCGCGCTCATCCTCGCGCACAACCATCCGTCCGGCGATCCGGCGCCGTCCGCCCATGATGTGGAGCTGACGCGCCGGCTCTCGGCCGCCGGCCAGCTGCTGGGCATCGAGGTGCTGGACCATCTCATCATCGCAGGCGCAGCGGTGGCGAGTCTGCGCGCGCTCGGCGCCTTCGGCGGGCGTGCGCCGTCCCGACCCCGGCCCGCCCGGGGCGGGCGCCCGCAACGCCACAGGAGGGATCGTTCATGAGGCACGGCCTGTTCGTCGGCCTGCTCGCCGGGCTGGTGGTCTTGGGGGCCGGCGCGATGCCGGCGGGGGCCTATGACGACGAGGGCCGCCCGGCGCGCGGGCGGGACCGCGTGGACGAGGTCCTGGGCCGCTACAACCTCCAACCGGCCTTCGAGAAGCTGGGGCGGGGGATCTCCAATACCTTCGGGGGGCCGCTGGAAATTCCGCTGGGCGTGGAGCAGCGCTACTCGAAGAGCGATGTGGGCGGCAGCATGCTCACCGGCATCGTCGTCGGGACGTTCAAAGCTTTCGTGCGCACCGGCGTCGGGCTCTATGAAACGCTGACCTTCTTCTTGCCCTATCCGGAGAACTACGCGCCGATTTTGCCCACCCTCGCGTACTTCAAGCGGGACACCGAGCGCCGGCCCCTGCCGCTGGAATAGCCGGGGTGAAGCACGTCCTCGTGATCGGTCGTCCTGGCATCGGCAAGACCACCCTCATCCGCCGCGTGGCCGCGGCCCTGCGTTCGTATGCGATTGACGGCTTCGTGACCGACGAGCTGCGCGAGCACGGCCAGCGGCAGGGCTTTTGGCTCAGCAGCCTCGACGGCCGCCAGGTGTTGCTGGCGCACCGCCGCATCGAGAGCGCCTTCCGGGTCGGCCCCTACAAGGTCAACGTCCAGGTGCTCGAGCAGGTCGCGGTGCCGATCATCCACCGGGCCATCGAGCGCGCCGTGGTGCTGCTGCTCGACGAGCTGGGGCGCATGGAGCTCTACTCGGAGCAGTTCGCCCGGGCGGTGGAGGAGGCCTTCGAGCGCGGCCCCTCCATCGTGGCCACGGCGGGGGTCGCGCCGCTGCCATGGCTGGAGGCGCTCAAGCGCCGGCGGGACGTGGAGCTCATTCCGCTGACCAGTGCGAACCGGGGCGTCATCGAGGAGGAGCTGGTCGCGCGGCTGCGAGCACTCTGCGCCGAGGATGACGCGGTGCGGGCGCTGCAGCGCCAGGCGAACCGCATCTGCGAGATGATCGTCATAGGGGACGTGCCGCTGGTGGACATCGAGATCCAGCAGGAGGCGCTGCGCCAGGCGGTGGCGCGGGCGTTTCCCGGCAAGGAGGCGCTCTACCAGCTGTTGTACGAGAGCCGGTTTCGGCGGTTGTGGCAGCAGTTTCGTCAGGAGTCGGGAAGGGAGGAGGGGGGATGAACGCGTTTTGGTGGGCGCTGCTGACGGCGGGCATCTGGGGGGTCGTGCCCCTCATGGAGAAGGTCGGGCTCGCCTCGGTGGCGCCGAATGTAGGGCTCATCGCCCGCAGCCTGGGCGTGATGGCCGGAGTGGTGGTCTTCGGCGCGCTCTGGGCGCCATGGCCGGCGCTTCGCCAAGCCCCCCTGGGCGCGCTGGCCCTGCTCGCCGGCGGGGGCTTGCTGGCGAGCTTCATCGGCCAACTGGTGTTCTACCGGGCGCTGAAAGTCGGCGCCATCTCGCAGGTCACGCCGGTCGCCGGCGCCTATCCGCTGGTGGCCGCGCTGCTGGGGTGGACCCTGCTGGGCGAATCCATCACGCCGCTGCGCGTCCTGGGCGTGATCTGCGTCGTCCTGGGCGTGGTCCTGTTGCGGCGCTGATGCGGCGCCTCTCCACGCTCGTGCTGACGCAGCGCGAGGTGGCCCGGGTCCTCGACCTGCGCCTGGCCATCCGCGTCGTGCGCGAGGCGCTGCGGCAGCAAGCGCTGGGCCGCACCACGATGCCGCCGAAGCTCTACCTGCCGCTGCCGCGGCAGGGCGATTTCCGCGCGATGCCGGCGGCGCTGCAGCATCCCGCGGCCTGCGGGGTGAAGTGGGTCAACGTCCATCCGGGCAACCCGGCCCGCGGCCTGCCGACCGTCATGGCCGTGATCATCCTTAATGATCCGGCCACCGGGGCACCGGTGGCCATCCTCGATGGAGGGCTCATCACCAAGATCCGCACGGCCGCCTCCGCCGCGGTGGCCGCACAGATCCTGGCCCGCCGCGGGGCGGGACGGGTCGCGCTGGTCGGCTGCGGCGCGCAGGCGGACGCGCAGCTGCTGGCACTCGCCTGCGTGCGGCGGCTGCGCGAGGTGCGGGTGTGGGGCTATTGGCCGGGCGAAGCCGAGCGCTTCTGCCGCCGGATGCGGCCGCAGCTGCGCGGGGCGCGGCTGGCCGCGGCCGGCACGGTGCGGGAGTGCGTCCGGCAGGCGGAGCTCATCGTGACGATGACGATTGCGCGCCGGCCGCTGGTCCAGCGCGGGTGGGTGGCCGAGGGCGCCCACCTCAACGCCATCGGCGCCGATGCGCCCGGCAAGCAGGAGCTGGACCCGCGCCTGCTGCACGAGGCGCTGGTCGTCGTGGATGACCGCGCGCAGGCCCTCCATGCCGGCGAGCTCAACGTGCCGGTCAGCCGGGGGCAGTTTCGCGCGCGCGACATCCACGCCACGCTCGGCGAGGTGCTGCTCGGGTGCCGGCGCGGCCGGCGCAGCGCGCGCGAGCTGACGGTCTTCGACTCCACCGGCCTGGCCATCCATGACGTCGCACTCGCGCATGCCGTGGTCGCGCGGGCCGCGCGCGCCGGTCTGGGCAAGCGCCTGTCCCTCGTTTGACACGCTCTGGCCCTTCGGCTATCATAAAAGTTTCACATGACCATTGCCGTTACGCCATGACACACCACAGGTTACTGCCGGATCGCACCGGCCATTTCGGGCCGTTCGGGGGCACCTTTGTGCCTGAGACGGTCATGGCCGCGCTGGCCGATTTGGAGCACGCCTGGGCGCGCGCGCGGCGGGACCCGGCCTTCCGCCACCGGCTGCGCTCGCTCCTGGAGGAGTACGCCGGCCGGCCCACGCCCCTGTACTTCGCCCGGCGCTTGAGTGCGGCCCTCGGCGGGCGGGCGCGGATTTACCTCAAGCGCGAGGACCTGCTCCATACCGGCGCGCACAAGATCAACAACGCCCTGGGCCAGGCGCTGCTGGCGGTGCGCATGGGCAAGTCCCGCCTCATCGCCGAGACGGGTGCTGGCCAGCACGGGGTGGCGACCGCGACCGCCGCCGCGCTCTTCGGCCTGGCCTGCGAAGTCTTCATGGGCGAGGAGGACATGCGCCGGCAGGAGCTCAACGTGGTGCGGATGCGCCTGCTCGGGGCGCGCGTCACGCCGGTGCGCAGCGGCACGAAGACCCTGAAGGACGCCTGCAACGAGGCGATCCGCAACTGGGTCACGACCGTGCGCACCACCCACTACTGCATCGGCTCGGTCGTCGGGCCGCATCCGTACCCGCAGCTGGTCCGGGATTTTCAGTCGGTCATCGGGCAGGAGGCCCGCCGGCAAATCCGGCAAGCCGCGGGCCGGCTGCCGGACCTGCTCATCGCCTGCGTCGGCGGCGGCTCCAACGCCATCGGGCTCTTCCACGCGTTTGCGCGCGACCGGCGGGTGCGCATGATCGGCGTGGAAGCCGGCGGCACCGGCCTGCGGCCTGGCCACCATGCGGCGACGCTGGTCAAGGGCCGGCCCGGCGTGCTGCACGGGGCCAAGAGCCTGCTGCTGCAGGACCGGTTCGGCCAGGTGCTCTCGACGAAGTCCATCGCGGCCGGATTGGATTACCCCGGTGTGGGGCCGGAGCATGCCTACTACCAGCTTCGCGGCCGGGCCGAGTATGTCGCCGTCGGGGACCGGCAGGCGCTGGCTGCCTGCGAGCTGCTGGCGCGCACCGAAGGCATCCTGCCGGCGCTGGAGCCGGCGCATGCGCTGGCCTACCTGGCGCGGATCGCCCCGCGCCTGAAACGGGGCAGCGTGGTGATCCTCGGTCTCTCGGGACGGGGGGATAAGGACGTGCACACGATGGCCCAGCATCTGACGCGGGCCCAGGGACGCGATGGAACCGCTGCGCGCCGCGTTTGAGCGGCTGCGCCGGCAGCGGCGCAAGGCGCTGGTGCCGTTTATCATGGGCGGCGACCCGGACCTGCGCGCGACCCCTGCGCTCCTGCTCGCCCTGCAGGCGGCCGGCGCGGATGTGATCGAGATCGGCGTGCCGTTTTCGGATCCGCTGGCCGACGGGCCGGTGATCCAGGCCGCGTCCGCGCGCGCGCTGGCGCGCGGGGCGACACCGGCCAACGTGCTGCGCGCCATCGCCTCGGCGGCCCCGCGCCTGCGCGTCCCGGTGGTCTGCCTGACGTATTGGAACCCGGTCATCCAGTTTGGATTCAACCCCGGCTCGCGCGCAAGGCGGGCCGGGGGGTCGCCGGCGCGGTTTCTGACCGCGGCCAAGGCCAGCGGTGTGAGCGGCCTGATCGTGCCGGATTTGCCGGTGGAAGAGGGCGACGCGCTGCGCCGCGCCGCGGCGCGCGCCGGCCTGGCGGCGGTCTTCCTCGCGGCCCCCACCAGTCCGCCGCAGCGGCTGCGGCGCATCGCCAGGGCCTCGGAGGGGTTCATCTACTACGTGTCGGTGACCGGCACGACCGGCATGCGCGCGCAGGTGCCGCCGTCGCTGGTGCAGGGCATCCGGCAGCTGCGGGTGGTGACCACCAAGCCGGTGTGCGTGGGCTTCGGGATCTCGACACCGGCCCAGGCCGCGGCCGTGGCCCGCGTCACCGACGGGGTGATCATCGGCAGCGCCTTGATCCACGCGATGCAGCAGGGCGGGGGGCGCGCCGGGGCTATCCGCGCGGCCGCCAGGTTTGTGGCGCGCATGCGCAAGGCGCTTGACGCATGACGCGGCCGCGCGTCACGTTTGCCATCATGGCCGGCGGCCGCGGCGAGCGGCTCTGGCCGCTGGTGCGGGCCTCGCGCCCCAAGGTGTGTTTGACGACGGACGGGCGGCAGTCGCTGCTGCAGACGACCGTGGACCGGATGCGGCCGGCCTGGCGAGGCGCCGACTGGCTGATTGTCACGACCCAGGAGCAAGCCCGGGCGGTGCGCCGCGCCCTGCCGCCGTCGCTGCACGGCCGGGTGCTGGCGGAGCCGCAGGGCCGCAACACCGCGGCCTGCATCACCCTGGCGGCGCTGACCGTGGCGGCCCAGGACCCGAAGCGGGTGCTGGTCTTCGCGCCGGCCGACCATTGGATGGGCGATCCGGCGGCGTTTCGCCGCGCGCTGCGCACGGCCATCCGGGCCGCCGCGGCCCACGACACGCTGGTGACGATCGGCATCCGGCCCACGCATCCTCACACCGGCCTGGGCTATCTGCGAGCCGGTGAACGAGCGCACGTGCCGGGGCCGGTGCCAGCGTACCGACTGGCGCAGTTTATCGAGAAGCCATCCGCTGAGCTGGCCCAGCGTCTCGTGAGCGGCCGCAGGACGTTTTGGAACAGCGGGCTGTTCATCGGCAGGGCGGAGGTGTTCCTCGGGTGCGTCATGACGTGGCTGCCGCAGCATCTGCGCCGCTTGCTGCCGCTGGCCAACGGGGCGAGCGCGCCGCAGGCCGCGGCGGCCTACCAAGCGCTGCCCGCCGTCTCCTTTGACCAGGGGGTCATGGCGCATCTGCGCGGCGGCCTGATCATCGAGGGGCGGTTTGCCTGGGCGGACCTGGGCAGCTGGGACGTCTGGGCCCAGCGCAGCACGACGAGCGCGCCGCAGATGCTGGTTGGCACCCGCAACGTCAGTGTCATCAGCGAAGGCAAGGATGGGCATCTCGTGGCCGCCGTCGGCGTGCGCGACCTGGTCATCGTCCAGACGCCGGACGCCACGCTGGTCTGCCCGGCCGGCCGGGCTCAGGACGTGCGCGAGGTGGTGCGCCGCCTGCAGCGGCAGCGCAGCCTGGCGCGCTTCCGCTGACGCAGCATGCGCGCGCTGGGCGTGGATCTAGGCACCAAGCGCATCGGTATTGCGCTGAGCGACGCGCTGGGGTTAACCGCCCAGCCGCTGGCGGTGCTGCCCTGCCGGGGCCAGGAGGCGGACGCGACTGCGGTGCAGGCGCTGGTAGCGGCGCATCAGGTCTCCGTGGTGGTGATCGGCCTGCCCTTAGCCCTCGATGGCCGGCGCGGCCCGCCGGCGCAGCGCGCCGAGGCATTTGCGCGGCGCGTGCAAGCACAGGTTGCGGTGCCGGTGAAACTGGTGGACGAGCGGTTCACGACGGCGCAGGGGCAGCGCGCGCTGCTCGAAACCGGGGTTCGGCGCGCAAAGCGCAAACAGGTGATTGACCAGGTGGCCGCCCAACTCATCTTGCAACAGTATCTCGATGCCGCGCGCGACCCGTCCCGCTAACCCCTACCACATCGACACCCTGGCCAACGGGGCCGGGCTGATCCTGCGGCCGATGCCGCAGGCCCGGTCGGTGGCCGTCGGCGTCTGGGTGCAGGCTGGCGGGCGCTATGAGGCGCCGGCCCAGGCCGGCATCTCGCATTTCGTGGAGCACTTGCTCTTCAAGGGCACGCGCCGGCGCTCCTGCGAGCAGCTCAAGCAACAGGTGGAAGGGGTCGGCGGGAGCCTCAACGGCTTCACCGCCGAGGAGTTCACCTGCTACATGGCCAAGGTGCCCCGCCGCTTCGCGGCGCGGGCCCTGGGCGTGCTGGCCGACATGGTGCGCCGGCCGACGATGCAGCCGCGCGACGTCGAGAAGGAGCGCGAGGTCATCCTGGAAGAGATCCGCATGTACGAGGACAACCCGGGCCAGTACGTGCACGACCTCTTCAACCAGCTGCTGTGGCCCAACCATCCGCTCGGCATGATCCTCTCCGGGACCATCGAGACCGTGCGGCGCATGAGCCGCGCGGACCTGGTGCGGTACTGGCGCTCGCGCTACCAGCCGCGGGGCTTGCTGGTGTCGTGCGCCGGCGCGTTCGAGGCCCAGGCGATGGCGCGGCAGGTGCGGCAGGCGTTCGGCTCGATGCGCAGCGCCCGCCGCCGGCCGTTCGCGCGCGCCCCCCGGCCGCGCCGCGGCCCGCAGGTGAAGGTCTGGCGCAAAGACACCGAGCAGGCGCACGTGTGCGTGGGCACCTATGCCATCCCCCGCACCCATCCGGACCGCTTCGCGCTGGAGCTGCTGCACGTGCTGCTGGGCGGCAACATGTCCTCGCGGCTGTTCCGTGAGGTGCGGGAGAAGCGCGGCCTGGTGTATGAGATCGGCAGCCAGATCCGGCGCTTCGAGGACACGGGCGCCTTCGTCATCTCCGCCGGCTGCGATGCGGGCAAGCTCCAGGCGACGCTGCAGGTCATCTTCACCGAGCTGGCCCGCCTGCGGCGCCGTCCGGTGTCGCGCTCAGAGCTGCGGCGCGCCAAGGATTACTATGCAGGCCAGCTGACGATGGGATTGGAGGATACGATGGACCACATGCTCTGGATGGGGGAGCAGGCGGTGACCGTGGGGCGGGTGGCTATCCCGGAACTGTTGCTGCGGCATCTGGAGCGCGTCGGCGTCAGGGACGTGCGGCGGGTCGCGCGCCGGCTCTTTGAAACGGCGAAGATGCACGTGGCGGTGGTCGGGCCGGTCTCGGAGTCGGACACGCCCCGCTTGGCCGGCGTGTGCCGGGTGGGCTGATGCCACCGCCGCTGCGCGTGGCCCCGAGCCTGCTGGCCTGCGACTTCGGCCGCCTGGCCGAGGAGGTGCA
This sequence comes from Candidatus Omnitrophota bacterium, assembly GCA_016206565.1. Taxonomy (GTDB): domain Bacteria; phylum Omnitrophota; class Gorgyraeia; order Aquiviventales; family Aquiviventaceae; genus JACQRG01. Next base: position 8,492 of record JACQRG010000061.1, read on the forward strand.
GGCCGTGCAGGAGGCCGGCGCCGACTGGCTGCACGTGGACGTCATGGACGGCCACTTCGTGCCCAACCTGACCATCGGACCGGCGGTGGTCGAGGCGATCCGCAAGGCCAGCCGCGTGCCGCTGGATGTCCACCTCATGCTCGACCACCCGGAGCAGTACGTCAAGCCGTTCGTGGACGCGGGCGCCTATTACCTCACCGTCCATGTCGAAGCCCAGGGCCTGCGCAACGAGGCGGTCCTGCTCAAGACGCTGGCGACGATCCGCAGCCTGGGGGCCAAGGCCGGGCTCTCGGTGCGGCCTCGGACCACGGCCGAGGCGCTCACGCCGTATCTCGGCGCCGTGGACCTGATCCTGGTCATGAGTGTCGAGCCTGGCTTCGGCGGTCAGGCCTTCATGCCCGAGGTCGTGCCGAAGGTCAGAGCGCTGCGCCAGCGCTTCGCCGGAGAGCTGGAGGTGGACGGGGGCATCAACGCCCTGACCGGTCGCGCCATGCGCGAGGCGGGCGCGAACGTGCTGGTCGCCGGCACCTACGTCTTTCACGCGGAATCCTATCGGCAGGCCATTGCGTCATTGCGAGAGGAGTAAGGCAGGGATGGCGATTCGGTTCGGCACGGAAGGCTGGCGGGCGATCATGGCGGAGGAATTCACCGTGGAGAACGTGCGCCGGGTCACGCAGGCGATCGCCGAGCACGTGCGGCGCCCCCGGCCCGCCAGCCGGGGCGGGCGCGCGCGGGTGACGGTAGCCGTCGGGCATGACACGCGGTTCTTGTCGGACCGGTTCGCCCAGGCGGTCTGCGAGGTGCTGGCCGGCAACGGCATCCGCGCCCTGCTCACGGACCGGGCGGTGCCGACGTGCGCGGTCAGCCGCTACGTGGTGGCGAACCGCCTGCCGGCCGGGGTGGTCGTCACCGCCAGCCACAACCCGGGCATCTACAACGGCCTGAAGATCAAGGAGGCGTTCGGCGGGTCGGCCACCACCGAGACCGTGGCGTCGGTGGAGCGGCGCATCAGCCGCGCCAAGCCGGTGTCGCTGCCCATGGAGGAGGCGCTGGCGCGGGGCCTGATCCAGCGCGTCGCGATGCTGCCGACCTTCCTGCAGGGCATCCGCCGCTTCGTGGACGTGGCGGCCATCCGGCGCTCGCCGTTTCGCGTGGTCGTGGATTCGATGCACGGCACCGGGGCTCGCCTCATCGAGGGGCTGCTGCGCGGCGGCCGATGCCGGGTGAGCACGCTGCACGCGGACCCGGACCCGCTCTTCGGCGGCCATGCCCCGGAGCCGATCCACGCCAACCTGAAGGAGTTAAGCCTCGCCGTCAAGCGCAGCCGCGCACACGTAGGGATCGCCAACGACGGCGACGCGGACCGCATCGGCTTGGTGGGGCCCGGCGGGGCCTGGGTCAACCCGGGGCAGGTGATGTGCGTGGTCCTCTGGCACCTCGTGCGCACGCGCAAAGTGCTCGGCGCGGTCGTCAAGACCGTCTCCAACACCATGATGATTGACCGGATGGCCCAGGCGCTGGACCTGCGGCTTGTCGAGGTGCCGGTGGGCTTCAAGCACGTCGCCAAGCTCATGCTCAAGGGCGACGTGCTCATCGGCGGGGAGGAGTCCGGCGGCATCGGGGTCAAAGGCTACCTGCCGGAGCGCGACGGCATCCTCAACGGCCTGCTCGTCCTGGAGGCCATGGCGATGCGCGGCCAGCCGCTGGGGGCGATCTTAGCCGAGCTGGAGCGCGAGTTCGGCCGCTGGGCCTACGCCCGGCGGGACCTGCATCTGGACACGCCGCGCGTGGAGCGGCTCTTCCGGCGCCTGGCCGGCGCAGCACCCGACCGGATGGCCGGCCAGCCGGTGGCGCGGGTCAACCGGCTCGACGGGGTCAAGCTCATCGCCCGGGACGAGAGCTGGCTGCTCTTCCGCCGCTCCGGCACCGAGCCGATCGTGCGCATCTACGCGGAGAGCCCCCGGGCGCGCCGCGTGGGACGGCTGCTGGATTTCGGCGTGCAGCTGGCCAGGGACGGCCGCGGCGCCTGAGCCGTCCCGCGCATGGAACGCGAGCAGCTGCGCAACTTCTGCATCGTGGCGCACATTGACCACGGCAAATCCACCCTCGCCGACCGCCTCCTGCAGCTGACCGGGGCGGTGGACGCGCGCAAGTTCCGCGACCAGGTCCTCGACGACATGGAGCTGGAGCGCGAGCGCGGCATCACCATCAAGGCCACGGCGGTGCGGCTGCCGTACACCGCCGCCGACGGCCGCGCCTACGTCCTGAACCTCATTGACACGCCGGGCCACGTGGATTTCTCCTTCGAGGTGACGAAGAGCCTGCAGGCCTGCGAGGGCACCCTGCTCGTCGTGGACGCGACGCAGGGGGTCGAGGCGCAGACCGTCGCCAACTACCAGCTGGCCAAGGACCGCGGCCTGGCCGTCCTGCCGGTCATCAACAAGGTGGACCTGCCCAACGCCCAGCCGCAGCGCGTGGCCCAGGAGATCGCGCGGCTGCTGGGGCAGGAGGGCCCGTGCATCAGCGAGGTCAGCGCCAAGGAGGGGCGCGGCGTGCCCGCGCTGCTGGAGCGCATCGTGCGCGAGATCCCGCCTCCGCGCGGGGACGCCGCCGGGCCGCTGGCCGGGCTCATCTTCGACTCGGTCTACGATCCCTACAAGGGCGTGATGGTCTTCATCCGGATCGTCGAGGGCACCGTCCGGCCCGGCCTGCCGGTGGTGCTGATGTCCTGCGGCGCGCGCTTCGTGGTGCAGGAGCTGGGCGTCTTCACCCCGCGGCCCGAGGTGGTGGCACAGCTGCAGGCCGGCGAGGTCGGGTATTTCACCGCGAACATCCGCGACCCGCATGACGTCACGGCCGGCGACACGGTGACCGAGGCCGCCCGCCCGGCGCCCAAGCCCTTGCCGGGCTTCACCCGCCTGAAGCCCATGGTCTTCGCCGCCATCTTCCCGGCGCGGACCCAGGATTTGACCGCGCTGCGCGCCGCGATGGAAAAATTCGCCCTCACCGATGCCGCGTTCCAGTTCGAGCCGGAGCAGTCCGACGCGCTGGGGCAGGGCTTCCGGTGCGGCTTTTTGGGGCTGCTGCACATGGAAATCGTGCAGGAGCGGCTCGAGCGGGAATACGACGTCTCGCTGGTCCTGACGACGCCCAGCGTCGTCTTCCAGGTGACCACGCACGCCGGCAAGACGCTCGAGGTGCACCGGCCGCACGACCTGCCCGAGCTCTCCACCATCCGCAGCGTGGCCGAGCCCTTCGTCCGGGCGGTGATCCTCTGCCCGGCCGAGAGCGTGGGGGCGCTCATGGACCTGGCGGTGCAGAAGCGCGGCGTGTACCGCTCCACGGAGTACCTGAGCGAAACCCGCGTCAAGCTCGTCTTCGAGCTGCCGTTGGGCGAGATCCTGGTGGACTTCTACGACCGGCTCAAGTCGCTGACGCGCGGCTACGGCTCCTTCGATTACGAGTTCCTCGGCTACCGCGAGGCGCAGCTCGTGCGCCTGGACATCCTGCTCAACGGGCGCATCTGCGAGCCGCTCTCCTCGATCGTCTCGAAGGCGCACGCCTACGAGAAGGGCAAGATGCTGGTCGAGCACCTCAAGACGCTCATCCCCCGCCAGCTCTTCGAGGTGGTCATCCAGGCGGCGGTCGGCCGGCACGTCATCGCGCGCGAGAGCGTCCGGCCCTTGGCCAAGAACGTCACCGGCAAGTGCTATGGCGGCGACATCACCCGCAAGCGCAAGCTCTGGGAGCGCCAGCGGGAAGGGAAGAAGCGCATGAAGCAGTTCGGCAACGTCGAGATCCCCCAGGAGGCGTTCCTGGCGGTGCTCAAGATCTGATGCCCGCCGCCCCGCCGCCCGCTCGTCCCGCGCGCCCGGCCTGGCGGGAGCACCTGGAGTCGTTCCTCTGGGCCGGCATCCTGGCGCTGGCGATTCGGACCTTCATCATGGCGCCGTTCAAGATCCCGTCCGGCTCCATGCGGCCCACCCTCCTCGAGGGCGATCGGATTTTGGTGAACAAGTTCCTCTACCGCTTCCGCCCGCCCGCGCGGGGGGACATCATCGTCTTCCGCTACCCGCTGGACCCCAAGCGGCCGTTCATCAAGCGCCTGGCCGCCGCCGGGGGGCAGCGGGTGCGCATCCATGACGGCAAGATCCTGGTGGACGGCCAGCCGGCCGACGAGGCCGCGGTCTTCCGCGAGAACCACTACTTCAACCAGGGACCGTACGGCCAGGATGGGGAGCCGCTGCAGGTGCCCCCGGAGAGCCTCTACGTGCTGGGGGATAACTCCGCCTCCTCCCATGACAGCCGGTTCTGGGGCTTCGTGCCCCGGCGCCAGCTCATCGGCAAGGCCATGTGCATCTTCTGGCCCCCCCACCGCATCCGGGTCCTGAAGTAGGGGAATTGCGCCGGCCCGGGCTTCGTGCTAGACTAGACATGCACGTCCCTCAGTGAAACCGCAGTCGTCAACAGCATGCAGACAGCAGGAGGGGGTTACAGATGAAGCAGATGAGTGTCATGTTGGTCATCGCCGGCCTGGCCATGGCCGGCTGCGAGGCCGTCGGCACGGCGGCGCAGAAGAAGTCCGTGCAGGGCGGGTTGCTCGGCTCAGCGCTGGGCGCCGGGGCCGGGGCGATCATCGGCAACCAGACCGGCCGCGCCGGCGAAGGGGCGGCCATTGGTGCTGGGCTCGGCGCGCTGGGCGGGGCGCTGGTCGGCAACGCCATGGAAGAGCAGGCGCAGGCGGCACAGTCGCAGGCCACCCCGGTGGCGACCGGCAAGACCAAGTTCTGCCCGGTCGGCGGGGAGCTCTACGGCGAGGACATGAAGTACTGCCCGAACCACGGCGTGGAGCTGCGCTATAAAGACCAGCCTTGATCCTTGAGCCTCGCCAACCAGATCTCCATCTTCCGGCTGCTGCTTGCCCCGGCCATCGTCGCCTGCCTGCTCTACTACAGCCCGCAGCGCGATGACCTGCGCTTTCTCGCCCTGGGCCTCTTCGTCGTGGGGATGGCCTCGGACGCGCTCGACGGGTTCTTCGCCCGCGTGAAGCGCCAGCAGACCGAGCTGGGCACGCTGCTGGACCCGATCGCGGATAAGGCGCTCATCCTGGGCACCTTGATTAGCTGCTCCACCATCCAGGGGCTGCCGGCCTGGATGCGCGTGCCGGCGTGGTTCAACCTCCTCGTGATCAGCCGGGACGTGCTCCTGGTGGCCGGCAGCGTCGTCCTCTTCGCCATGCAGGGCCGCTGGCACGTGCGCCCCAGCCCGCTGGGCAAAGGCACGACCGTCGCCCAGATGCTCGTCATCCCGACGGTCCTGCTGGGGCTGCCGGTGAAGGAGCCGCTCATCCTGCTCGCAGCGGCGCTGACCGCGCTCTCCGCCGCGTCTTACATCCGGATGGGTGTCAAGGCCCTCGGCTGATCGCCGCGCGGCATCGCCATGGCGCTGCCCCTCCTTGCCATCGTCGGCCGGCCCAACGTCGGCAAATCCACCCTGTTTAACCGCCTGCTCGGCCGCCGGATCGCCGTGGTGGCACCCCAGCGGGGGACCACGCGGGACCGCGTCTACGGGCGGCTGCAGTGGCGGGGCAAGGACTTCCGGATGGTGGACATGGGCGGCATGGAGTTCGGCCGCCAGGAGGGCCTGGCCGCGGCGATCCAGCGCCACGTGGGGCGCGCCTTGGCGGAGGCCGATGAGGTCCTGTTTCTGTGCGACGCGCAGGAGGGGGTCGTGCCGGTGGACGAGATGATCGCCGAGCGCCTGCGCACGACCGGCAAGCCGGTCCTGCTGGTCGTCAACAAGGCGGACCGGGGGCCGGCCGTGCCGCCGGAGTTTTACCGCCTCGGTTTCACGCCCATCATGGCGGTGTCCGCCCTGCACGGGCTGGGGACCGGCGACCTGCTGGACCGCGTGGTGCAGCGGCTGCCGGCGCGCCCCGGGGCGGCGGACGCTGAGGCGGCCTACGTCGTCGCCATCCTGGGCCGGCCCAACGTCGGCAAATCCTCGCTGCTCAATGCGCTGCTCAAGGAGGAGCGCATGATCGTCAGCGAGGCGCCGGGCACCACCCGGGACGCCGTGGAGACGCGGCTGCAGGTCAACGCAGAAGCGGTCGCCCTCGTGGACACGGCGGGGCTGAAGCACAAGCGCAAGGTCAAGAGCCCGGTGGAAGTCTTCTCCATGGCGCGCAGCGTGGAAGCCCTGCGCCGCTGCGACGTCGCGCTGGTGGTGCTGGACGCCGCGCAATCCATCGCGCGCGACGACCGCCGCCTCATCGCGAAGGTGTGCGAGACCGGTAAGCCGCTGATGCTGCTGGCCAACAAATGGGACCTGGTGCGCAGCGGCAGCGAAGTGCGCCTGAAGGCCGCGACCGCGCGGCAGGTGCCGATGGCCGCGTTCGCGCCGGTCCTCGCCGTCTCGGCTAAGACCGGGTTCCAGGTGGGCCGCATCCTGCCGGCGGCGCGCCGCATGGCGCAAGCCATGCGGCGGGGGCTCTCGCCGCAGGAGTGCCTTGCCCTCGTGCAGCCGGCCTGGCAGACCGCGCATCCGGTGCCCCGTCTTCGGGGCCGGGCCATGCGCCTGACCGGGGCGCGCTGGCTGGCCGGCCCGCCGCCGCGCATCGAGCTGGCCATCGCGCCGCGCGGTCCGCTGCCGCGCACGCTGCTGCAGTACCTCACCGGCCGCTGCCACGCCAGCATCAAGCTGGCCGGCATTCCGGTGCGCGTCATCACCGCCGGAGCCCCGCAGGGCTGATGAGCGAGCTGGCCTTGGCCCTGCTGGCGGCCTACCTGATCGGCTCGGTCCCCACCGGGTTCCTGCTGGTGCGCTGGCGATCCGGCGTTGACGTGCGCACGGTGGGCAGCGGCAATATCGGCGCAACAAACGTCGCGCGCGCCGCCGGCAAAGGCATCGGGCTGCTCGTCCTGCTCTTGGACCTCGGCAAGGGGCTGCTGGCGGTGCGGCTGGTCGCGCCCTGGCTTGTCCCGCAGCTCGCCCTCACCGGCCAGCTGGCCTGCGGGCTCTGGGCCGTGCTGGGGCATAGCGTTCCGGTGTGGCTGAGGTTCCGAGGCGGGAAGGGCGTGGCTACCACGATCGGCGTGCTGCTCGGTGCCATGCCGCTGGTCGCGGCCCTCTGTCTTGGCGTGTGGCTGGCCTGCTTCGTCATCTGGCGCTATGTCTCCGTCGCGTCCCTGGCCGCCGCCCTCACGCTACCGCTGGCCCAGCTGGCACTCAGCCAGCAGCCCATCCAGGTCCTGCTGGGGTCCTGCCTGACCCTGCTGATCTGGGCGCGTCACCGCGCCAATCTCGAGCGGCTCCTCCAGGGCACCGAGCACCGCATGCGTTTCGGCGCGCCGTCGAGCAGCCGCCACAGCCCGTCTTGACCTCGGCGCCTTCTTCGCGTACAATACCTGCGCTCATGCATCCGCAGGCATCAGCGGGCCAGCTGGAGTTTTTTGATTTGGCGAACGCTCCGACGCGGCGGCCCCCTCGCTACCACAGCATCGGGTCGCTGGCGCTGCGGTTGCGCCATGACCAGCTCATCGTGGCGGCCATCGGCGGGCTCATCAGCCTCACCGTCGTGTTTGCGGCCGGGGTCGAGCGCGGCAAGGCCCTCGTGCGCTCCGAGCAGCACGCGCTGGTCGTGAAAGAGCGGCAGGCTCTCCCACCGCCTGCGCCGGCTGCTGCGCCCGGCAAGACGCAAGCGCCGTCGCAGCCGCCCAGCCAGCCGGCCTCGGCACCCGCGTTGCAGAAGGCGAAGGCTGCGCCGGCCAAGCTGGCGGCGACGTCGTCAAGCTTTGCGGTCCAGGTGCTGACGGCCAAGCAGCTGCCGCGGGCCAAGGCGGAGTTGAGCCGCCTGCAGTCGCGCGGCGAGAAAGCCTTCCTCGTGATGCGCGAGGGCCAGACCCGCGTGTTCGTCGGGCCGTTCCCGTCCAAGGCGAACGCGCTGGAAAAGGTGACGCAGTTGAAACCGCGATATGAGGATTGCTTTGTGAGGACCCTGTAGCCCATGTCCGTCCATACGTCCTTGCGTTCCAGCGGAGCCACCGATACCGCGCGCAGCGTGCTCAAGCGCCATGAGCGGGTGCGCCGCCTCATGGAGCAGGGCAAGTGGCAAGCGGGCGATTCGGTCCTGGGCCTGCCAAAGCTCAAGCAGATCAAGGTGAGGATCCGCAAGGCGGCGGCGGCCAAGGAAAAGACCGAGGGCACGGCTGAAGCGGCGGCGACCGAGGGTGCTGCGCCGGCCGCCGGGGCGGGGACTGCGAGCGCCAAGCCGTCCGCCGCCAAGCCAGCCGCCACGAAGTCGGCGGGCAAGCCCGCCTAGTTCCCACGTTGATTCCTTCCCAGCCTTCCTCGACTCGCGTCGCTCGGGCGGTGTCCGTGGCGCGGATGCAGCGCATTGACGCCCGCGTGATCCAGACATACGGGATTCCGCGCCTGCTCTTGATGGAGCACGCCGGCCTCGCGCTGGCGCGGCATGCGCAGCAGCTCTACCAGACGCGCCTGGGCGCGCCCCGCCGCCACCACCCCATCGTCATCTGCTGCGGGGCCGGCTACAACGGCGGGGACGGGATGGCGGCCGCGCGGCACCTGCTCGCGCGGGGGTTTGCCGTGCGCGTGCTGCTGGCGGCTCGCGCGGCTCGGCTTCGGGAAGAGCCGGCGGTGTATGCGGCGATCCTCTCGCGCCTCGGCGCACGTCCCCAGGAAGCACCCGCCGCCGGCGCGTCGGCGTGGGCGCTGAAGCGCCTGCGCCCGGCAGGGGTCGTCATTGATGCGCTCTTGGGCATCGGGATGCGGGGGACCGTGCGCGAGCCGGTAGTCAGCCTGATTGCCGCGATGAATCGCAGCGGCCGGCCCATCGTGGCGGCGGATGTGCCGTCCGGGCTGGACGGCGACACCGGTCTGCCGCAGGGTCACGCCGTGCGCGCCGCCCTGACCGTGACGTTCGGCGCGGCGAAGCGCGGGTGCCTGGCGGCCCGGGCGCGCCCCTACGTGGGGCGGCTGGTCGTCGAGCCGATTACGATTCCCGCGCAGGCGATGGAGCGAGCGTGATGAAGACGATCCGGGTGGCCTTGGGCGAGCGGTCCTATCCTATCGCCGTCCGGTCGTCGTACCGCCAGCTGCCCCAGCTCCTCGACTCGCTGCGGCTGCCCCGGCATGGGTGCGTGGTGTCGCATGAGCGCCTCCTGCGCCGCCATGGCCGCGGGCTGCTGGCCGTGCTGCGGCGCGCCGGATGGCGGCTGGACGTCGTGACGGTGCCGGAGACCGAGGCCAGCAAATCCTGGGCCATGGCCCGGCAGCTCATCAGCCGCCTGGCCGCCACGGGCGCGATGCGCCCGCCGGTGCTCTTCGCCTTCGGCGGCGGGGTGGTGGGGGACCTGACCGGGTTCGTGGCGGCCATCTACCGGCGCGGCGTGCCATACGTGCAGCTGCCGACGACGCTGCTAGCCCAAGTGGATTCCGCCATCGGCGGCAAGGCCGCCATTGACCTGCCGCAAGCCAAGAATTTCGTCGGCGCCTTCCACCAGCCGCGCCTGGTCTACAGCAACATCGGCCTCCTGCGCACGCTGCCGCTGCGCCAGCGCCGCTCGGGCCTGGGCGAGGTCATCAAGTACGGGGCGATGGCGGACCCGGCCCTCTTCGCGTTCCTCGAGCAGCACCTGGCGGCCTGCCTGGCGATGGAGCCGCGCGCCGCGCGGGTCATGGTCGAGCGCTCCTCGGCGATCAAGGCCCGCATCGTCTCGCAGGACGAGCGCGATGCGCGCGGCATCCGCGCGCAGCTGAATTTCGGCCACACGCTGGGCCATGCGCTGGAGGCCGCGGGCCGGTACCGCCGCTGGACGCACGGCGAGGCCATCGCGATCGGGATGTGCGCGGCCGCGCAGCTCTCGGTGGAGCTGGGCCGCTGCCCGCGGGGGCAGATGCAGCGGCTGGTCGCGCTGCTGCAGGCGGCCGGCTTGCCGACGCGCGCGCGCGGCGTCTCCCGCGCGGCGGTGCGGCGCGCGCTGGCCTATGACAAGAAAAACCTCCGGGGACGGCCGCGGTGGGTGCTGCTGCGGCGCCTTGGCCGCGTCGTGGTGAGTGAAGCGATTCCGCCGACGACGCTGCAGCGCGTCGTCAGCGCCTATCTCAGTTAGCGGGGAATATCCAGGACGGTGTCGGTGCCGTCCGCCTGCCGCAACCGCACGGTCGTCCGGCCGACCTCTGCGACCGTCGCCTGCCCGATGCGATCGCCTGCGCGCACAATCTCGTTGTTGATCACGGCGTACGCCTCGCTGCTGCCGCCGTCAATGATGCCGCTTAGCGCGAAGCTGGGGGCGGCGGCAAGCACCGCAGCGGCCGGTGCCTGGATGACCGGGGACGGCTGCGGCCGTGGGGCCGGCTCCGGCGCTGGCGCAGCGGCACGCGCGACCTGCGGGGCTGCCGGCACCACCGCCTGACGGGGTGCGGGCGGGCGCTGGGACCATTTGATCCCCCCAAAGAACAAGATGGCGGTCAAGCCCAGCACCGCGACCGCCAGCATGCCCAGCGGCATCGGCGCCGAGGCCTCTCCGGGGCGGACAGCGCCAGGGGCGGCGGTCGGCCAGGAGTGCGCGATGGCGGGCGGCGGCTCCGGCGCCTTGGGCGGGGCGTGCACGGTCGGCGGGGGCGGGGCGACACTGGGGTCCTGGACTCGACGCAACGCCTCTTCGATGATGCTCATCGCGATGCCTCCCTCGTCCTACGCGCCAACGACTTGTCCCTGCAGTTCCTGAAAGCTGCGGCGGACCAGCTCCCGGTCCACCCGCGTGGTCCGGTAGACGTAGCACGCCAGCAGCGAGCGGTCGCAAATCTGGTTGATGAGCCGCGGCGTGCCCTTGGAGCACCGGTAGACCTCCTGCGCCGCCTCGGCCGTCCACTGCACCGTGCCATCCGAGCCGGCTATGCGCAAGCGGTGATGGATGTAGGTGGTGACTTCCTCCGCATCGAGCGGCCCGATGTGATACCGCACCCCGATGCGCTGGCGCAGCTGCTCCAGCGCCGGGCGGGCCAGTTTCTCCCGCAGCTGCGGCTGGCCGACCAGGATGATCTGGATGAGCTTCTCCTTGTCGGTTTCCAGGTTCGAGAGCATGCGGATCTGCTCCAGCACGCGCAGGCTCAGGTTCTGCGCTTCGTCAATGATCAGGACGATGTTGTGGCCGATGGCCGCCTCATCGAGCAGGAACTGGTTGAGCTGCTCAAAGAGGTTCAGCCGGTTGGCGGTCATGGGGTTGAGGCCGAAATCCTTCACGACCGCGTAGAGCAGCTGCAGCTCCGAGAGGCCGGATTGCAGCACGAGGGCGGTCTTCGTCGAGCCGTCGAGCTGGCGCAGCAGCGCCTTGCAGATAGTGGTCTTGCCGGTGCCGATGTCCCCGGTGATTTCGATGAACCCCTTGCGCTCGCGGATGCCGTAGACCATGTGCGCGAGCGCCTCGCGGTGCTTCTTGGAGAGGTAGAGAAAGGCAGGGTCGGACGTAATCGCGAAGGGTTTTTCACGCAGGCCAAGATACTCGAGATACATGGCGCTGCAGATATTCTACGCCCGGTGCAGACCCGGCGCAAGCGAGAAACCATTGACAGGCCGCGGCGACGGTGCTAGCCTGTTGCCATGACCCCGGAGCGGCGCCTCCATCCTCGCGCTCGCGCTTACCGCCCGGTGCGGCTGCATCCCCGCGGCAGCCCGGCGGTGATTGAAACGCTGACCAAGGACCTCAGCGTCTGCGGCCTGCGCTGCCTGTGCCCCAAGCCGGTGCCGGTCGGCTTGCCGGTCAACGTCGAGCTGGTGCTTGGCCAGGGGCAGGAGCCGTTGTTCCTCGAGGGCAAGGCGGTGTGGTTCAGGACCCTGCCGGATAGCGAGCAATACGACCTCGGCGTCTCATTTCTTGACCTGAGCGAGCAAAAACGACGACGTCTGTCTGTGTATTTTGACTCTGTCGCAGCTGTTCCTGCCTAGTTTTCTGCAGAAGTAATATTATAACTCCTTGTAGTACAATAAGTTATATGATATTGACTTTCCATGCTCCAATATGGTAGACTAGTGTCTGATGGATGGCGGATAGGAGCGAAGGCCAACCCATCCACTCTCTAGACATATGTCTAGAAGAGGAGGTGAGAACGCATGAAACTCGACCAGCATGTCATCACGGGTGTCTTTTTCGGGCTCGTGTTCGGAATGCATTACCACGGGCTGGACGCGTATAAGGACGTTCTCACGATCGTCGCCGTCGTCCTCGCGCTCGGTGTCGTGGGCGGGCTCAAGCTGGGCAAGCTGATCAAGTAAGCCAGCAAGCCCAGGCACGGTTACGACTCGGGGGCTGCTCTCCACTGGAGGGCAGCCCCCGATTTTTTGCTTGCGTCCGTCGGTGAACGCCGCTATACTGGTCCCGTCGTCGGCGCTGTTCGTTCACACCCCGAAAGGTGCGTTCCCGTGGTCCCGTTGTTCGACTTCGATCCTCGCCTCACCAACCTGGTGCTCGGCCTGGTAATCGGGCTCTGCCTGTCCCTGGTCTGGCACTGGGCGGCGTGGGCCCTGCACTAGCCCCGCGCCAGCGCCCTGACCGCCCGCCGCAATCCGTCCGCAGCGCCGGGCCGGCGATGCAGCAAGTCCCAGCACTCCACCAGCAGCGGCCGCAGCCGCTTGGACGCGGAGCGCGACCGAGTTTCCCGCCGTTTCACCGCCTGCCAGCGCCGGTACGCCTCATCGGCTGACCTGGCCCGGACCCGGCCGAAGACATGGGGGTGGCGGCGGATCATCTTCCGGCGGGTGGCGCGCAGCAGCGAGCGCAGCGATCCCTGCCGGCGACGATCGGCCAGCAAGGCCAGGAAGACGACCGTGTAGAGCAGGTCGCCCAGCTCCTCTTCGAGCAGGGCGCGCTTGCCCCGGCCGCGGATGGTTTCGAACACTTCCCAGGTTTCCTCGATGAGGTAGGGCAGGAGCGACTCGACCGTCTGGGTCCGGTCCCAGGGGCAGCCGTCCGGCTCCAGCAGGCGCTGGGCCAGGGCCACCAGGTCCCAGAACGGGTCCCCTTGGGCCGGCGGGGGTATCGTGCGTGCGGTTTGACCCATGAGACAGGCGTATGGTATCATACTTTCTCTTAACGTGTTAACGTGAGGGGGGACATGGGAATCCACAACCGTCCGGTAACCTGCGCCGCCACCAGCAAGCGGCTGCGGATGAAGACCTGGTTTTACCGCAACGGCAAGTACTACTACAACCGCCGCGCCTGGCAGGACGAGCAGGCCAAGGCGGCCAGCGAGGCCGCCAAGCCAAAGCCCGAAGCCGCGCCGGCTGAAGGCGAAGCCGGCGAAGCCAAGACCAAGTAATTCGCTCCTTAGCCAGTGTCATGACCCCAAGTGAATGCCTCTTCTGCCGCATTGCCCAGCGGCAGCTTCCCGCCCGGATCGCGGGCGAGGAGGACGGCCTGCTGGCCTTCGAAGACGTCAACCCCCAGGCGCCGGTGCACCTGCTCATCATCCCGACTGAGCACCTTCCGACGCTGGCCGACGCCACCCCGGCGCACACGCCGCTGCTGGGCCGGACCGTGCAGTTCGCCAACCGGCTTGCGCGCGAGCGCGGGCTCGGAACGGACGGCTACCGGCTGGTGGTCAACTGCGGCGCAAAGGCCGGACAGAGCGTGTTCCACCTGCATTGGCATCTCCTGGGCGGGCGGTCCTTCCAATGGCCCCCGGGATGATGGCCGATCGGCGCGAACGGCGTGCCAGCTCTAGGGCGTCGGAGCGCCTCTCGCTGGCCTTAGCCGGCGACGGCCGGGAGTGGACCGCTCAAACCAAGAACATCAGCGCGTCCGGGGTGTATTGCGCCCTGGCGCAGTTCATCCCGCCGATGACGAAGCTGGCCCTGCGCTTCGCCCTGCCGCAGAACGGCCGGGACGTGCCGGTGCGCTGCACCGGGGTCGTCGTGCGCGTGGAGCCGGTCATCGCCGGCCCCCAGCAGGGTGCCTACCACATCGCGATCTTCTTCACCGACATCTCCGAGCGCGACCGCTCGGTGATCGGCCGGTTCGTCGCCCAGCGCCTCGCCGCAACCCCCTCGACCGATTGACGTCCCGTGTGGTGGCTGGCCGCGCTTCTGGGAACTGCCTGTGTGGGCTGGGGCGTGTTGGCTACGCGGCGCATCCTCTACCCCAAGCACCGGCCGGTCCTCGCGCCACAGCCGTTACCCTCCTATACGACCCATCTGTTGCGCGCCGCGGATGGCGCAGCCTTCGACGTCTGGCGCCTGCGTCCCGCCGAGGCGCGCGCCCACCTGGTGATGTGCCATGGCTACTACGCGAACCGCTACCAGGTGCTGGGTGCGGCGCAGGGACTGCGTGAGCGCGGCTACGATGCGCTGCTGCTGGAGCTGCGGGGGCACGGCTCGCGCCCGGGTCCCTGCACCCTGGGGCTGCGCGAGGCGCAGGACGTGAGAACGATTCTGACATGGCTGCGCCAGGAGGAGGCCTCACGCCTGCCCGTCGCCCTGCTGGGCTTCTCGATGGGGGCGGCGGTGGCCTGCCAGGCCGCGGCGCGCTATCCGCAGGTCAAAGCGGTCGTCACGGACTCGGTCTACGCCTCGTTCTTCGACGTGGTGCGCATCAACATCCGCCGGCTCTACCGGCTGCCCGCGGTGCCGTTTGCTTGGCTGACCTGGGCCGCGCTGCAGGCGCGCTTCGCCGGCCGGCTGGGGGCGGCCGACCCGGCGGCCTTGGCCCCGGCGCAGCATGCGTCGCTGCTGGCCATCCAGGGCGGGGCGGACCGGCATGTCACGCTGCCGGCGAGCGAACGGTTCTTTGCGCGATGGGCCGGCCCGAAGGAGCGATGGGTGGAGCCCCGCGTGGCGCACGTCGGCATGTATAAGCGGGACCCGCGCGAGTACTGCGACCGCGTGGCGGCGTTCCTGGACCGGGCGGTGGGGGGATGACCATCTTCGACGTGCCGCATCCGAGAAACAAACCGGTGCTGCTCAAGCGCCTGCCCGTGTTCAGCGAGTGCAATGAGAAGCAGCTGCTGTTCATCGCCGAGCGCACGCGCATCGTCGAGTACAAGAAGGGCGAGGCCGTGTACCGCGAGGGAGAGGCGGCCGCTTCGCTCTACATCGTCGTCTCCGGACGGCTGCGCGTCTTCACGCAGGTCGGCGGGCGGGAAGCCACCGTCGCCATCCTCCACAACGGGGACTCCTTCGGCGAGGTTTCCCTGCTGACCGGCGAGAGCCACTCCGCGACCGTGCAGGCGCTCAACGACGCGCTCGTCCTGCAGCTGCTCAAGAGCGACTTCGAGGACGTCATCAACCGCATCCCCTCCCTCGTCCTCTCCCTGAGCCGCTCGCTCTCCAAACGGCTGCGCACGACGATGCACACGGGGGGTGCGACCGAAGCGACGATCGTGTCCATCTACAGCGCGGTCAAGGGGGTGGGCCGCACCCTCTTCGCCGCGGCCCTGGCCGCGATGCTCAAGCGCCATGCCGGCCTGGGCGTGCTGGTGGTGGACATGAACCCCGAAGGCGAAGAGCAGGCGCTGCTCCAGGGCACGCTTGCGCCGCCCTCGGTCATGCTCTCGGCGGCCTCCGGCGTGATGACCGAGGAGCAGCTGACGCAGGCGCTCTCCGAGCACCCGCTGGGGTTCAGCGTGCTGTCCATCGGCTCGGCCTTGGTCCAGCAGCAAGGCGACCAGGGAGTGGCGCCGCTCTTAAGCGAGCTCACCAAGCGCTTCGGCTATATCATCATGGACCTGCCGGTGGAGACCGCGCCGCACGTGCTCAAGGCCTTGACGCAGTCCGACGTGATCTACCTCATGACCGACCAGCACCGCGACACGCTGGTCCGCACGAAGGCGCTCGTGCAGCGCGTGCAGGAGGCGATCGGCTTTATGGAGCAGCGCATCAAGGTTGTGGTCAACCGGATGACCCGGCTCGGGATCGCCGTGAGCCTGGAGGAGATCAAGGAGGAGCTGGGCGCCTCCGTGGCGGTCTCGCTGCCGCAGCTCGAGGCCGAGCAGGCACGCGTCACGCTCAACGACCTGGCACAGCACCTCGGCAGCGAGACCTCGCTCTATGGGCGGGCGGTGCGCCGGGCGGCGCGCGACCTCTCGGGCACCGTGCTGGGACTAGCCTTAGGATCCGGCGCGGCGCTGGGGCTGGCGCACATCGGGGTCCTGAAGGTGCTGGAGCGGGAGCAGATTCCCATTGACATGATCGCGGGGACCAGCATCGGCGCGATGATCGGCGGGCTCTGGGCGTCGGGGCGCTCGGCCGCCCAGCTCGAGGAGATGGCGCTGCGGTTCAAGGACCCCTGGGATATCCGGCGGCTCTTCATCTTGGACTTGGGGATTCCCATGGTCGCCCTGATCATCGGCACCCTCGCCGGCCTGGCGATCGGCGCCCTGGCCGGGTTCTGGACCGGCCTGCTGTTCGGATTCATGGTCTGCGTCTCCACCGGCGTGGTGCTGGGGCCCCTGGCCGGCGGGCCGATCCAGGGGGCCGTGCTGGCGCGACGGCTGGAGGAGGATTTCAAGGGCAAGACGTTCGAGGATACCTGGCTGCCGCTCAAGATCGTCGCGGCCAACCCGATGGCGCGGGAAGAGGTGGTGTTCGACTCCGGCCGGATCGCGGAGGCGGTGCGGGCGTCGGTGTCCATCCCGGGGATCTTTAAGCCGGTGCGGCGCATGGGCAAGATCTGCCTCGATGGCGGGGTGGTGGACCCGGTGCCGGTCGGGGTGCTCAAGCGCGCCGGCGCGAACCGGGTCATCGCGGTCAACGTGTTTCCGACCATGGCCGAGTTCCAGGCCTACCAGCAGGAGAGTGCGAGGCGCCGCCAGGAGCGGGAAGCGCGCATCACCTCGCGCAGCCTGCCGGTGCGCCTGCTCATCCGCCTGCGCCAGGAGCTGGTCAGCTCGGTGACCCCGCTGATCTTCGACGTGATCATGCGCTCGATGCAGTTCATGGAGTACCAGATCGCCGAGGTCGCCTGCCATGACGCAGACCTGACGCTGCGCCCATCGCTGGCCGGCGCGCACTGGCTGGAGTTCTTCCATCCCGAACCGTTCATCCAGCGCGGGGAAGAGGTCGCGCTGCAGCACCTGCCGCAGCTCAAGCGCCTCGCCGGCATGACGGCGCCCGACGTTGACAAGGGATGAGGCCGGCGGGTACGATGAGGGAATTCACCGGGAGACCAGATGCCCACTGAGATCGTGATCGTGGACGGCGTGCGGACCCCGCAGGGAGTCTTCGGCGGGGCGCTCAAGCAGCTCACCGCCCAGCAGCTCGGCGAGGTGGCGGTGCGGGAGCTGCTCAAGCGCACCAACCTCAAGCCCGCCCAGGTGGAGGAGACCATCTTAGGCTGCGTGGGCCAGCAGTCCGATGCGCCGAACATCGCCCGCGTCGTCGCACTGCGCGCCGGCATCCCCAAAGAGGTGCCGGCGTTCACCGTCCAGCGCAACTGCGCCTCGGGACTGCAGGCCATCGTCAGCGCCTGCCAGAACCTGCTCTGCGGCGACCGCGACATCCAGGTGGCGGGTGGCACGGAGAGCATGAGCACCGCGCCCTACGTCAGCCGGGATTTGCGCTGGGGCAAGCGGCTGCGGCATTCCGAGATGGTGGATTCGGTCTGGGAGGGGCTCACCGACCCGGTCTGCGGCCAGATCATGGGCCAGACCGCGGAGAACCTGATCAAAGAGTTCGGCATCAGCCGCGCGGACCAGGACAAATTCGCGCTGCTCTCCCACCAGCGGGCGTTCAGGGCCACGCGCGAGAACCGGTTCAAGGACGAGCTCGTCCCCGTCATGGTGCCCAAGCGCGCGATGGGCAAAGACCTGCCGCCGGAGCCCTTCACGCAGGATGAGGGCATCAACCCGGGCCTCAACGAGCAGCTGCTGGGCCAGTACCCGGCGGTGTTCACCGAGAACGGATCGGTGACGCCGGGCAACGCTTGCTTCAATGCGGACGGCGCGTCGGCGCTGCTGCTCATGTCCGCCGAGAAGGCCAAGGCGCTGGGCTACAAGCCGCTGGCCAGGGTCCGCGCGTGGGCCTTCGCCGGGCTGGAGCCGGAGCGCATGGGGCTGGGGCCGACCCTCTCGGTGCCGATGGCGCTGAAGAAAGCCGGCGCGGCGCTCAAGGATATCCAGCTCATCGAGCTTAACGAGGCGTTCGCCGCCACCTACCTGGCCTGCGAGAAGGTTCTGGGCTACAGCCGCGATATCTGCAACGTCAACGGCGGCGCCATCGCGCTGGGGCATCCGGTCGGGGCGACGGGGGCTCGCCTCACGGTCACCCTCCTGCACGAGATGAAGCGGCGCAGCCTCTCGCTGGGCCTGGCGACCGCGTGCGTCGGGGGCGGGCAGGGGGCCACCATCGTCTTCGAGCGCGCGTGATGTACATCTACAAGACGGCGGTGGTGGGTGCCGGCGCGATGGGAGCGGACATCGCCCAGGTGATCACCTTCAGCGGCGTGCCGGTGCTGCTCAAGGACGTGGACCAGCATGCGGTGGACCACGGTCTTGAGGCGATCCGCACGGTCTATCGGCGCCGGGTGGACCGGGGCAAGATGACCCAGGACGAGCTGGAGAAGAAGATGGCCCTGGTCACCGGCGTGACGTCGTATGACCAGTTCAAGGACGTGGACCTGGTCATCGAGGCGGTGCCGGAGCGCCTGGACTTAAAGCAGCGCATCTTCCGGGAGCTCGACGGGCTGCTGCCCGAGTCTTCCATCATCGCATCGAACACCTCCTCGCTCTCCATCTCGGCGCTGGGCGGGGCCACGAAGCGGCCGTCAAAAGTCATCGGGATGCATTTCTTCTATCCCGCGCACGTCATGAAATTGGTGGAAGTCATCCCCGGCCTGGACACCTCGGAGGAAACCGCCGGCGACATCACCGCCTTCGCCGAGAGCCTGCGCAAGCTGCCGGTGCGCGTCAACGAGTGCGCCGGCTTCCTGGTCAACCGCATCCTGATGCCGTACCTTAACGAGGCGGCCTGGTGCGTCCAGGAGGGGGCCGCGTCGGCGCGCCAGATCGACGAGGCCATGGTGGCCTTTGGATTCCCGATGGGCCCGTTCACCCTGGTGGACAACCTGGGCTTCGACGTCTGCCGCGAGGTGGTCAAGGTGCTGCTGGACGCCTACGGCTCGCGCATGGAGCCGGCGACGCTCTGGGAGCGGCTCTACGAGCTGAAGCGCTACGGGGTGAAGTCCGGCGCCGGGTTCTACCTCTACGGCGACCGGGCCGGGCAGCCGGACGCCGACCTGGACCGGGTCCTCGCGCAGCTGAAGGCCCAGCATAAGGGCCCGGCCGAATTCAGCGTGAACCGGCTGGTGCTGCCCATGATTAATGAAACCATTCGCTGCCTGGAGGAGCATGTCTGCACCGCGGCCGACGCCGACCTCTCGGTGGTGGCCGGCCTGGGGTTTCCGCAGGCCAAGGGCGGGCTGCTGCACTATGCGGACGAGGTGGGCTTGGACGTGGTGCTGGCCGAGCTGGAGCGGCTCACCAAGGCGTACGGCGAGCGGTTCTGGCCCTCGCCGCTGTTGAAGCGCAAGGTCGCCGCCGGGCATCTGGGCAAGAAGGCCCGCCGCGGCTTCTTTGAGTACACCGAGTGAGGGCCTGATGCCGCTGCCATCCGGGGAGAACGTCAAGGCCAGCCTGGAGGAGCGCGTGGCGCTCATCACGATTGACCACCGGCCGGTCAACGCGCTCAACCGCCAGACGCTGGAAGAGCTGGGCAAGGTCGCGGATGCGCTGGCCGCGGAGCCGGCAGCGAAGGCCGTGGTCTTAACCGGCGCCGGGTCGCTGGCGTTCGTCGCCGGCGCGGACATCAAGGAGGTTGCGCAGTTGGCCTCGCCGGAGCAGGCCAAGGCCATGGCCGCGCTCGGCCAGGCCGTGTTCCTGAAGCTCCAGCGGCTCAAGCTGCCGGTGATCGCCGCCATCAACGGGGTGTGCCTGGGCGGCGGGCTGGAGCTGGCGATGGCCTGCCACCTGCGCGTCTCCGGCGACCGGGCCAGGTTCGGCCAGCCCGAGGTCAACCTCGGCATCATCCCGGGCTGGGGCGGCACGCAGCGGCTGCCGCGCCTGATCGGCAAGGCCAAAGCCTTCGAGTGGATCCTCACCGGCGACGTGTACACGGCCCAGGAGGCGTTGCGCCTGGGGCTGGTCAACCTGGTCGTGCCCCAGGACCAGGTCCTCAAGGCGGCGAAGGATTTGGCGAAGAAGATCGCCGGCAAGGGCGCGGTGGCCGTCCAGCAGGCGCTGCGGGCCATCGAAGACGGGGCATCGCTGCCCTTAGAGCAGGGGCTGGCCAAGGAGGCCGAGGCGTTCGGCGACGTGGCGAAGAGCGAAGACAGCAAGGAGGGCGTGCGCGCCTTCCTGGAGAAGCGCCAGCCGCAGTTCAAGGACCGATGAGCGCCGTGCTAGGCAAGGGCTCGCCCGAGGCGCTTGAGGTCACCGAGGCCGCGCGCCAAGCGGAGTGGCAGTATCCAAGTTTCGTCGCCGGACTGTTCATGGGGCGGGTCCGCCAGGACCTGGTGTTCCCGTGCCCGGAGCAGCCTGAAGACGACCGGCGCGCCGGCGACGCGTTCCTCGCCGAGCTCGACGCCTTCCTGAAAGCCCAGGTGGACCCGGACGAGATTGACCGCACCGGCGAGCTGCCCGCCTCGGTCATCCAGGGCCTGGTCCGGCTGGGCTGCTTCGGCATGAAGATCCCCAAGGAGTACGGCGGCCTGGGCCTCTCGCAGGCGAACTACGCCCGGGTCCTGACGCTGCTGGGAAGCCACTGCGCGTCCACCGCGGTGTGGCTCAGCGCCCACCAGAGCATCGGCGCCCCGCAGCCGCTGATGCTCTTCGGCACCGAGGAGCAGAAGCGCGCCTACCTGCCGCGCCTGGCACAGGGCACCATCTCCGCCTTCGCGCTGACCGAGCCCGGCGTGGGCTCGGACCCGGCCAATATGCTCACGACCGCCACCCCCATCGAGGGCGGGGAACTCTACCTGCTCAACGGCGAGAAGCTCTGGTGCACGAACGGCCCGGTCGCCGACGTCGTGGTGGTCATGGCCCGCACGCCGTCGGTCATGGCAGGCGGCAAGGAGCGCAAGCAGATCACCGCCTTCATCGTCGAGAAGGCGATGCCGGGCGTCGAGGCGGTCCATCGGTGCGAGTTCATGGGCTTGAAAGGCATCCAGAACGGCGTGCTGCGCTTCACCAACGTGCGGGTGCCGAAGGGCAACATCATCTGGGGCCCGGGCCTGGGGCTGAAGCTCGCACTCGTGACGCTCAATGCAGGCCGCATCGCGATCCCCGCGGCGAGCGTTGGGGGTGCCAAGCGCTGCCTGCAGATCGTGCGGGGCTGGGCCAAGGAGCGCAAGCAGTGGGGCGGGCCGATCGGCAAGCACGAGGCGGTGGCGGCGAAGATCGGCGAGATGGCCGCCGCGACCTTCGCGATGGACGCCATGGTGACTATCACCTCGGCCCTGGTGGACCGCAAGAGCATTGACATCCGCCTGGAGGCGGCCATTGCCAAGCTGTACTGCTCGGAGGCTGCCTGGCGCATCGTGGACGACACGCTGCAGATCCGCGGCGGGCGCGGCTACGAGACCGCCGCGTCGCTGCGCGGGCGGGGGGAGCCGGGCATCGGCGTCGAGCGCATGCTGCGCGATTCCCGCATCAACCTCATCATCGAGGGCACGAGCCAGATCATGCGCCTCTTCATCGCCCGGGAGGCGCTGGATGCGCACATGCGCCTGGTCGGGGAGCTGCTGAGCCCGCACGGGGCGCCGGCCAAAAAGCTCGCCGCCGCGCTGCGCGCCATCATCCACTACGCCGTGTGGTATCCCCGCCAGTGGCTGTTCTGGAGCGGCTGGCCGCGGTATGCGCATCTGCATCCGCGCCTGGCCGGCCACATGCGGTTCGTGGAGCGGACCAGCCACCGGCTGGCGCGCGCCCTCTTCCACGGGGCGGTCCGACATCAAACGCGCCTGGCCTATCGCCAGCAGCTGCTCGGGCGGCTGGTGGACGTCGGCGCGGAGCTCTTCGCCATGGTCGCGGCCTGCAGCAGGGCCCAAGCGCTCATCCGGCTGCAGCCGTCGGAGCAGAGCCCCGTCGAGCTGGCGGATGTGTTCTGCCGGCAGGCGCGCCGCCGCGTGGACAGCGCGCTGCGCTTAGCCGGCGACAATGAGGATCGGGCCGTCTATCAGATCGCGCAAGACGTCCTCGGCGGCCGCTATGAGTGGTTGGAGGAAGGCATTGTCTGACCGTCCGCCGGCCGACACGCTGCCGGCGCTCTTCGTCCAGCGCGCCGCCGCGTCAGGCCCCAAACCCCTGTTTCTGGTCAAACGCGACGGCGCCTACCGGCCGATGTCCTGGCGGCAGGCTGCCGATGACGTCTGCGCGTTGGCGGCGTTCCTGCTGGAGCAGGGGGTCGCGGCCGGCGACCGGGCCGCGATTCTCTCGGAGAATCGTCCGGAATGGGGCATCGGCGACCTGGCCATCCAGTCCGTCGGCGCTTGGACGGTCCCGCTGTATCCCAGCCTGACGGCGCAGGACATCCACGGCATCTGCCGCGACTGCGAGCCGGTGGCGTGCGTCGCATCCACGGCAGAGCAGGCGCGCAAGATCGCCGAGATCCGCGCCGGCGTGCCGTCGCTGCGCGTCGTCATCGCTATGGACGGGGGGGCGGGCACGGTCTCCTGGGCCGACGCGCTGGCCAGGGGGCGGGCTGCGCTGCCGGCGCGCCGGGAGGAGCTGGACGCGCGCCGAAACGCCCTGCGCCCCGGCGACACGGCGACGCTGATCTACACCTCCGGCACCACGGGCGAGCCTAAAGGCGTCATGCTCTCCCACCGGAATTTCCTCTCCAATGTCCGGGCGAGCCTTGACGCCATCCCCATCTGCGGCGACGACCTGCACCTCTCGTTCCTGCCGCTGTGCCACGTGTTCGAGCGGATGGCCGGCTGGTACTTGATGCTCGACGTCGCAGCGACGGTGGCCTACGCCGAGTCCATGGACACCATCCCGGACAACATGCGGGAGGTGCGCCCGACCGTGATGCTGGGCGTGCCCCGGTTCTTCGAGAAGCTCTACGCGCGCATCCAGGAGGCGCTGCGGCAGATGCCGCCTGCCAAGCAGCGGCTGGCGCGGTGGGCGATCCGGGTCGGGCAGCGGGCGGCGCAGGCGCGGGAGCAGCGCCGGCCCGTTCCGCCCGGGCTGGCCCTGCAGGTGTGGTTGGCCGACCGCCTCGTCCTGGAGAAGTTCCGCCGGCGCCTCGGCGGGCGGCTGCGCTTCTTCGTCTCCGGCTCAGCGCCCCTCTCGGCGGACATCGGCCGGTTCTTCAGCGGCCTTGGTATCACCATCATCGAGGGCTACGGGCTGACCGAGACCTCGCCGGTGATCGCGGTGAACCGGCTCTCCCGTCCGAAGTTCGGCACGGTCGGTCCGCTCATTTCCGGGGTGGAGGTGCGCATCGCCGACGACGGAGAGATCCTGACGCGCGGCCCCCACGTGATGCAGGGCTACTACCGCAAGCCGGAGGAGACCGCGGCGGTGATCACGGACGGCTGGCTGCACACCGGCGACGTCGGGCATCTGGACGGCGACGGCCACCTGGTCATCACCGACCGCAAGAAGGACCTCATCAAGACCGCCGGCGGCAAATTCGTTGCGCCCCAGAAGCTCGAGAACCTGTTCGTCACCGACCCGTACGTCAGCCAGGCGTTCGTGTACGGCGACCGGCAGCGGTACTGCGTGGCACTCGTGGTGCCGAACATGGCCCGCCTCCGGGAATACGCCGCCTCGCAGGGCATCGCCGCCGCCGGCCCGGCCCAGCTGGTGCAGGATGCGCGCATCCGCGAGTTCTACTGGCAACGGGTCCAAGAGCGGCAAGGCGGCCTGGCGTCGTTCGAGCAGGTCAAGGCCATCGCTCTGCTGGACCAGGAGTTCACCCAGGCCGCCGGAGAATTGACCCCCACGCTGAAGGCCAAGCGCGGCGTGATCGCGCAGCGCTACGCCGAGGCGCTGCGCCGGCTCTACGAGCAGCCGGCGTGATGGAGGCCTTCTCCGAAGCCGAAGGCTCCTGGGGCCTGCCCGCCTCCGGCCAACGGCTCTTCGCGCGCCTCCTCATCCCTGAGCCGTCGCAAGCCCTTCTTATCTTGGTGCATGGGTTCGGCGACCATGGCGGCCGCCACCTGGGCATGGCGCGGTGGCTCGCGCAGCAGGGCCTCGCCGTCGCCGTCCCGGATTTGCCTGGGCATGGCCGATCCGAAGGCCCCCGCGGACATCTGCCCTCCCTGGCGGCCTGCGTTGAGGGCTTGTCGCTGGCGGCGCGCCAGCGCTGGATGGCGGATGCCGGCCAGCCGCGGTTCAGCATCTTCGGCCATAGCTTCGGCGGGCTGGTGGCGGCCTCCTGGGTCCTGCGCCGGCCGGAGAGCCTTCATCGGGCGGTGCTGCAGGCGCCGCTGTTTGAAGCGGGCTTTCCCATCCCGGGCTGGAAGCGGGCCGCTGCCGCGGCACTCGGGCGCTGGTGGCCCTCGGCGCGCCTCTCGGTCGGTCTGGATCCTCAGTACCTGAGCCATGATCCGGCCGTGGTCGAGGCCTACCGGCGGGATCCCTTGGTGCAGCATGCGATGAGCGCCGGCACCTACCGTGATATGCTCCAAACCCGCGACGAGGCGCTGGCCCAGGCCCCTCAGGTGCGTGTTCCCGTCCTGCTGCTGTGCGCCGGAGATGACCGGGTTGTCTCCACGCCCGCGGCCCAGCGCTGGTTCGCCGGCCTGCGAGGCGAGAAGCGCGTCCAGCTGTTTCCCGGCGCCTACCACGAGCTCCACCACGAGCCGGTGCGTGAGCAGGCCTGGAAGCTGGTGAAAGAGTGGATCGTGGCCCTGGGGCTGCTGGTCGCCTGCGCCGGGACCGGCTGGGCGCAGCCGCAGGAGGGCGCGTCCGGCGCCACCGACTGGCCCGCGATGATCACCAAGCTGCGGGGCGAGGTGCACGACCACCCGGGGTTCGGCCGCCTGCGCGAGCAGCTGGCCACCGCGCATAACAACTACGGGGTCCAGCTGGCCTCAGCAGGGCAGTGGCGGCTGGCCCAGGAGCAGCTGCAGCAGGCCATCGAGCTCGACGGCGGCAACGAGCAATTCCGCCAGAACCTGGCCAGCGTTTACCTGCGCGAGGCGCAGCAGCTCTACGAGCAGCGCCAGGGCCGCGACGCCAGGACGCGGGCCGAGGAGGCGGTGAAGGTGAACCCGCAGCTCGCACAGGGCTATGCGCTCATCGGGCAGATCGAATATGAGGACCAACGCCTGAAGGAGGCCAGGGCGGCCTGGCAGCAGGCGCTGCAGCTGGATCCGGCGTTGACCGAACTGGCCGACCGGCTCTCCCGCCTCGATGAGGAGCTGCCGGTGGAGTCCGGCTTCCAGCGCATCTCGCAGGCGTTTTTCGATCTGCGCTACGAGGAACAGTTGGAGCGTCCGGTGGGATTTGACATCCGCGATGCGCTGCTGGAAGCGCGGCGCACCGTCGGCGGCGATTTCGCCTATTGGCCCAAGCACAAGATCGTGGTGCTGTTGTACAGCGCGGAGATCTTCCGCCAGCTGCGCCAGGAAACGCCGGAGTGGGTCGCGGGGCAGTACGACGGGAAGATCCGCATCCCGCTGCCGAATACGCACCTCGACGAGGGGATGGTCAAGCAGATCCTCTTCCACGAGTACACCCACGCCGTGGTGCACGACCTGGCACGGGATAAGTGCCCGGTGTGGTTCAACGAGGGGCTGGCGGAGCACGAGGGCGCCCGGCACGGCCCGCGCCGGCTGGAGCGGCTCATCGAGGCGTCGGCGACCAACGCTTTCATTCCGTGGGAGGAGCTGGACGGCGCCTTCTCGATGGCCCTGCCGGTCGAGCACGTGTCGCTGGCCTATCAGCAATCCCGCAGCATCGTGGCCTATCTGGTGGAGCGCTACGGGTTCTGGCGCATCCGCCGCCTCCTGGAGGCCCTTGCCGGCGGCGACGCGCTGCTGGAGGCCATGAGCCGCGAGTTCCGGACCAAGCCGGCCCGGCTCGAAGCCCAGTGGCGCGCCTGGCTGCCCGGCTTCCTGAAGTCCTCATGAAACAGCATGAAATCGCGGCGATCTTCTCGCGGATGGCCGACCTGCTGGAGTTCAAGGGCGACAACCCGTTCCGGATTCGCGCCTACCGGCGCGCGGCCCAGAACCTCGAGAGCTTCAGCGGCGACCTGGAGACGCTGGGGGCGGCCGGGCGGCTGCGGGAGATCTCCGGCATCGGCGCGGACCTGGCCGAGAAGATTCAGGAGTACTGCGCGACCGGCGCGATCCAGGCCTTCGAGCGGCTCCAAGCCTCGGTGCCGCCCGGAGTGCTGCAGCTGCTCGAGGTGCCCGGGCTCGGCCCCAAGACCGCCAAGGTGCTCTCGCAGCAGCTGAAGGTGACGACCCTCGGACAGCTGGAGGACGCGGCGAAGCGCCACCGGCTGCAGACGCTGCCGGGCTTCAAGGCGCGCAAGGAGGAGAACTTGCTCAAGGGCATCGCCATCGTGCGGCGCGGCCGGGAGCGCATGCACTTAGGGATCGCGCTGCCGCTGGCCAACGAGCTGCTGGCCTTCCTGCGCCGCGCGCCAGGTGTAGCCCGCGCGTCCGCCGCCGGCAGCCTGCGCCGGATGAAGGAGACCATCGGCGACCTCGACCTGCTGGTTGCCTCGGCCAAGCCGGCCGGGGTCATGCGCGCGTTCACGACCGCGCCGTTCTGCGCTCGGGTCCTGGCGGCGGGGACGACCAAGGCTTCCATCTTGACCCAGGACGGGCTCCAGGTGGACCTGCGGGTGGTGGAGCCGGAGTGCTTCGGCGCGGCGCTGCAGTATTTCACCGGGTCCAAGGAGCACAACGTCCAGATCCGCGAGCTGGCGGCGCGGCGCGGCTTGAAGGTCAACGAGTACGGCGTCTTCAGGGCGGCCGGCAACCGGCGCCTGGCGGGCAGGGAAGAGGCGGACGTCTACAAGGCGCTGGGCCTGCCCTGGATCCCGCCGGAGCTGCGCGAGGCGCAAGGAGAGGTGGCGGCGGCCCAGGCCAAGCGCCTGCCCTCGCTCATCGAAACCGGAGACCTGCAGGGCGATTTCCACCTGCACACGACCTGGTCCGATGGCAGCAACCGGCTGGAGGAGATGGCCCAGGCCGCGCAGCGGCGCGGCTACCGCTATGCGGCGATCTGCGACCATTCGCCGTCGCTGAAAGTGGCGCACGGCATGAGCGCAGCGCGGCTGCGCCAGCAGATGCGCGAGATCCAAGCGCTCAACAAGCGCCTCAAGCGCCTGCGGCTGCTGATGGGCGCTGAGGTAGACATCCTCGGCGACGGCTCCATGGACTACCCGGATGAGGTCCTCGCCCAGCTGGATTTCGTCGTCGGCTCCATCCACAGCGGGTTTGGCCAGGGCAAGACCAGGCTGACCCAGCGCCTGCTCGCGGCCATGCGCAACCCGCATGTCACCGTCATCGGCCATCCGACCGGCCGGCTGATGGGCCAGCGCGAGGCGTATGAGGTTGACCTCGAGGCGGTCGCGCGGGCCGCGCGGGACACCGGCACGGCCCTGGAGATCAACGCCTACCCCAGGCGCCTGGATTTGTGCGACGCCGCGGCGCGCCGGGCCAAGGACCTGGGCGCCATGCTGGCCATTTGCACGGACAGCCACAGCGTCGAGCAGCTGGAGCAAATCACGTTCGGGCTGGGCGTGGCGCGCCGGGCCTGGTGCGAGCCGGCGCATGTGCTCAATACCCGCAGCCTGGCCGCGCTGCAAGCCTGGGTGGCGCGCAAGCGGCGCCGGGTGGCCCGGTGACCATGCCGGCCCTGCGGTCGGGGTTCGTCGGCCTGGTCGGCCGGCCGAACGTGGGCAAGTCCACGATGCTCAACTGGTTCGTGGGCGAGAAGGTTGCCATCGTCTCGCCCCATCCGCAGACCACGCGCCACCGCATCGCCGGGGTCCTGCACCGGCCGGGTGCGCAGGTCATCTTCCTCGACACCCCGGGGCTGCACAAACCCCAGCACGCCCTGGGGCGCTCCATGGTGGAAGCCGCAAAGGCCGTCCTGGAGGATGCCGACGTCCTGGTCGCCGTGATTGACGCGCGCGGCTTGACACCGGAGGACGAGCGGGTCTTCGAGCGGGTGCAGCGCTCGCGCCGTCCGGCGCTGCTGGCCATCAACAAGATTGACCTGGTGAAAAAGCCGCGGCTGCTGCCGCTGCTGGATGCCTGCGCGAAGCTCGGCGCGTTTGGCGAGTGCGTGCCGGTGTGCGCCAGAAGCGGCGAGCAGATGGAGCGGCTCCTCGAGCGCCTCATCCCGCTGCTGCCGGAAGGGCCGAGCTGGTACGAGCCGCATCAGCATACCGATCAGCGCGTGCAGCAGCGCATCGCCGAGCTCATCCGAGAGCCGATCCTCCTGGCGACCCGCCAGGAGGTGCCGCACGCCGTCGCGGTGCGGCTCGACGAGCTGGAGGAGGGCGACCGGCTCACGAGGATCAATGCGACGATCCTGGTGGAGCGCGAGGGCCAGAAGGCCATCCTGATCGGCCGCGGCGGCCTGATGCTCAAGCGCATCGGCCAGGAGGCGCGCCGGCACATCGAGCAGCTGCTGGGGCACCAGGTCTACCTGCAGCTGTGGGTCAAGGTGGCCGAGGACTGGCGCGGCGACGAGCGGATGCTGCGCGAGCTGGGGTACCGGGGCTGAGCATGGCGCGGCAGCCCGCGGCTTGTTGAGCGGCGGCTTTTCCGCTACACTAGCCCTATGACGCTCACCGAACGGATCGAAGCGGATTACAAGACAGCTTATAAGGCCGGTCAGCGCGTGCGCATTGATACGCTGCGGATGGTGAAGGCGGGCATCGAGCGCGCGGCAAGCGACCAGCGCAAGGAGCGGCTGGAGGACGCGGACGTGGTCCGCGTCCTGGCCCAGCAAGCCAAGCAGCGCAAGGAGACGCTGGAGGCGGCCAAAGCCTCCGGCCGGCAGGACGTGCTCGCACAGGCCACCGAGGAGCTGCAGATCATCAACGGCTACCTGCCGCAGGCCCTGGGGCCGGAGGCGGTCAAGCCGCTGATCGAAGAAGCCCTCAAAGCGGTCGGGCCCAACCAGGGCCAGATCATGAAGTACGTCATGAGCAAGGCGAAGGGTGCTGTGGACGGCAAGCTGGTCAGCCAGCTGGTGGGCGAGCGGCTCGCGCAGGCCAAGGCCGCGTGAGGCATGGCCGCGCCCGCGCCGCGCAAGGGCCGCCCCAAGGCGGTCATCAACCCGGATAGCTGCACCGGCTGCGAGGTGTGCATCGCGGTCTGCCCGGTGGACTGCATTGACAAGCAGGCCGGGCCCATGGCGGAGTCCCCGATGTTCCAGTCCGTCTGCGTGATTGACCAGCCCAAGTGCATCGGCTGCTGGCTGTGCGAGAAGGTCTGTCCCTGGGACGCCATCAGCATGGTCCCGCCCCAAGAAGTCCCGGTGCCGGCATGAGCGAGAGCGAGGCAGGGAAGACCCCTACCCCGGCGCCTGCCCCGACGCAGCCCGTGCAGGCCTCCATCGAAGACTTCCAGAAATTAGCCCTGCGCACCGGCGTCATTACGGCAGCACAGGACCACCCGAACGCCGACCGGCTGCTGGTGCTGACCGTGGATGTCGGGGACGCCGCGCCGCGCCAGGTCGTGGCCGGCATCAAAGGGTCCTACCAGGCCGCCGACCTCATCGGCAAGCAGGTGGTCGTCGTGGCGAACATGAAACCGGCGACGCTGCGCGGCGTGGAAAGCCAGGGCATGGTCTTGGCCGCCTCGGGCGAGTCCGGCCTGGTCCTGGTCAGTCCGGAGAAGCCGACCCGGGCCGGCAGCGTGGTGAAATAACCGCCTTCCGTGCTGCTCACAGTTCTTGAAGTCGCCTTCCTCGCCGTCTTCTGGTCCTGGGCGCTCGCCGCCCTGGTCTTCCTGCGCAACACGCTCCTGCCCAAGCTCCCCCTGCAGCGCTCGCCCTCCGAGGTGGGCCTGGAGAGCGACACCGTGCGATTTCCCGCAGCTGATGGGTTAGCGCTTGAGGGCTGGCGCGTGCCGGCGGCCGACCCTGAGGCGCCGTGGCTGATCCTCTGCCACGGGCTGGGTGCTAACCGGGCGGACCTGCTGGAGGTCGCCGCGGACCTGCATACACAAGGCTTCAACCTGCTCCTCTTCGACTTCCGCGGGCATGGCGGCAGCGCAGGCCGGGCGACCTCGTTCGGCTGGACCGAACAGATGGACCTGCAGGGTGCGCTGGCCTACCTGGGCGCCCAGCCGGAGATCCCGGCGCGGCTCTATGGCGTGTACGGCAGCTCCATGGGAGGGGTCGTAGGGCTGCTGGTGGCCGGGGAAGACGAGCGCATCGGGGCCATCGCCACCGACAGCACCTACGCCGATCTGGACGAGTCCCTGAGGCGCCACCTGCGGCTGCTGTATCCGATCCTGCCGGCCGTGCCGTTCGCCTGGTACATCCTCTGGACCTACCGGCTGCGGTTCGGCCTCTGGCCGAGGCAGGTCTCGCCCAGGCAGGCGGCCGCCAAGCTCGGGGGACGGCCCTTGCTGGCCATCCAGGGGGAGTTGGACGTCCGGCTGCCGGCCGATGCAGCGCAGATACTGGCCAAGGCCGCAGGTGCTCGAGGCGAGGCATGGGTCGTGGAAGGTGCTGTGCACCTGGAAGGATCGGCGCTTCATCCAGGCGCCTATGGGGATCGGTTGAGCACGTTCTTTAGGGGGGCGTTACAGGCCTACTGACTGGCAACCGTGCGAGGCTTTATTTAACAGAAGATATCTTATAAGACATTATTGAGCACAGCAAAATGGCTCTGGGCTGAGGGCTCCGGGCAATATCGAAA
>JACQRG010000068.1 GCA_016206565.1 Candidatus Omnitrophota bacterium
AGGTCATGACGCGCCACCCCAAGACCATCGGCGCGGATCACCTGGCGGCGGAGGCGCTGCAGATCCTGCGCGAACAGCGCATTGACGAGCTCGTCGTGGTGGATGGACAGCGCCCCGTCGGCCTGCTGGACGTGCAGGACTTGCTCAAAGCGGGGTTTGTATAAACTCTATGGCTAAATCCCAAGCACCAAATCCCAATGACCAAATAAACACCAAGCTCCAAATCCCAAGCACCAAACCAACTGCTTGGAATTTGCAATTTGGAATTTATTTGGGATTTGAAATTTGGTGCTTGGAGCTTGGCGTGTAACGATGGCGGTTCCCCCTCCCTGGTCCCCGCAGCTGCTGCAGCGCGCGTCGCGCGTCACGACGCTGATCGCGGACGTGGACGGCGTGCTGACCGACGGGCGCATCGTCTACGCCGAGTACGGCGATGAGCTGAAGTTCTTCGACGTGCAGGACGGCGCCGGGCTGGTGTTCTGGCACCGGGCCGGCCTGCGGTCGGCCATCATCACGGCGCGCACCTCCAAGCTGATGAAGCGCCGGGCCAAGGAGCTGCGGGTGGATGCGCTCATCCAGGGCAAGCTCATGAAGCTGCCGGTCTATGAGCAGCTGCTCAAGAAATGGCGCCTGAGCGACGAGCAGGTGTGCGTCATCGGGGATGACCTGATGGAGCTGCCGATGCTCAAGCGCGCCGGCCTGGCGGTGTGCGTGCCGGAGGCGGTGGAAGAGGTGCGGCTGGCCAGCCACTATGTGACCAAGCGCCCCAGGGGCAGGGGGGCGGTACGGGAAGTCATTGAAGCCGTTCTTAAAGCTAAAGGATTATGGGACCATATCTTAGCGCAGTACTCATAGGGAAAGCGGAGAGATGCCTATTTTTCAGGCATGTATGTTAACAGATAGTAAAAGTATTGAAGATTTATTGAAGGTTGGGTATACTTTCAGGCAGAGAAAGGCAGGTGATCCCGAGCATGCGGAAAAATCATGCGCCTGACAAAGGGCAGATTATGACCCTGCGTGAAGTCGCCAAGTACCTGGGCCTGCACGTCATGACCGTGTATAAGCTCACACGGGAAGGCCGGGTGCCGGCGGCCAAGATCGGCGGGCAGTGGCGCTTCAAGCGCAACGTGCTGGACGAATGGCTTGAAGCCCAGATGCACCGCCACGCTGCGTAAATCCTTCGCTGTATCCTACGAGCTGCCTCGCCGGCGACGGCACAGTGCGTTGTTCTTCCCCCGTATGTCCTTCCGAATTGACGCTCTTTCCCGCTTAGAGTAAGATACTCCTCTGTGCCATGATCCCACCCCCTGTCGGCTCGCTGCAGGCGAGCACAACTCAACCTGACGTCTTGGGCCCTGCGGGCCCACGACAGGTGGTGGGATGAAGCATCCCATGCGTCGTCGTTTCATGTACTGGGGCTTCCTGGGGTTGCAGGCCGTCGCACGGCTGCTTCCGGTGGGGGCAGCACAGGCCTGCGGCCGCTGGCTGGGCCGCGTGGCATGGCTGCTCCTGCGCCGGGAAGCGGCCCGCACCGAGCAGCACCTGGCGTATGCCTTCGGCGAGGCGCTCTCGGCGCCTCAACGGCGGCGCATCGCAAGACAGGTCTTCGTCAATCTGGGCCAGACCGCCATGGAATGGCTCCTGCTGCCGCGCCTCTCCCCCCAGGCAATCCAGCGCTTGGTGACGGCCGAGGGCATCGAGCATCTGCGGCAGGCCATCGCCAAGGGCACCGGGGCGATTGTCGTGACCGCCCACTTCGGCAACTGGGAGCTGATCGCCTTGTACCTGCGCAGCCTCGGGTTTGAGTGCGCCGTCTTAGCCCGCCGGCTGCGGTATCCGGAGTACGAGTCGTTTTTCATCGGCCTGCGCGGCGCGCGCGGGGTGCCCACGCTGGCGCGCGGATCGGTGAAGGAAGTCGCGCAGCTGCTGCGCGCCAACCGGCTCGTGGGGCTGCTGCCGGATCAGGACGTGGAGAGCCTGGAGGGCGTCTTTGTGGATTTTCTCGGGCATCCGGCCCATACGTCCGTGGGCCCGGCCGCGCTGTCGCTGATGACCGGCGCACCCATCATCCCCTGCGTCATGCGGCGCGAGGGCTCGCAGTTCCGCCTGCTGGTGGAGCCGCCGGTGGGCATCGCCCGCAGCGGCGACCGGCGCCGGGATCTGGCCGCCTTGACGCAAACCTGGAGCGATGTCCTGGCCTCCCACATCCGGCGCTGCCCGCAGCAATGGGTGTGGATGCATCGCCGCTGGAAAACGCAGCCTCCTGCGGAGGCTGCGGCTGTGGGCTCAGGGCTCAGGGTTCAGGGCAACGACCCCGAACCGCACCTATCTGGCGGTAGCGCGCAGCCCGGGCTGGCCGTGTTGCTTGTCGCTTGTTGCTTGTTGCTGAACGCGGGCTGCGGCAAACCGGCTCAGCGGGCCGCCGAGCCGGCGGATAGCGCCGAGCAGCAGATGTCCACCTTCAACCTCACCGGCTACGAGCCCGACGGCAGCAAGCGCTGGGACCTCGAGGGTCGCAGCGCGCAGCTGGACGGGCAG
This sequence comes from Candidatus Omnitrophota bacterium, assembly GCA_016206565.1. Taxonomy (GTDB): domain Bacteria; phylum Omnitrophota; class Gorgyraeia; order Aquiviventales; family Aquiviventaceae; genus JACQRG01. The sequence continues at coordinate 2,539 of JACQRG010000068.1, forward strand.
CAGGTCACCATCCTGCGGCCGCACGCCACCGGCTATGAGGCGCAGCGCACCTCGCACTTAACCGCCACCGCGGCGGTGGTCCAGCAGAGCAACCGCCGCGTGCGGCTGGAGCATGATGTGACCATCCACACCTCGGACGGCGTGTGGTTCACGACCCCCGCGCTGTACTGGTCGCCGGACCTCAACCAGTTCAGCGGCGACTCGCCGGCGCGCATCGAGACCGACCACATGCTGGTGCGCGGCCGCGGCGTGGAGGGCTCCACGCAGCTGAAGCACGCGCGCCTGCTCTCGGACGTCGAGGTCGTCTTAAACCCCAGCGACGACGAGCCGGCCGTGCCCGGGGGCCGGCGCCAGGTCATCATCACGTGCGACGGGCCGCTGGCCCTGGACTACGAGCGTAACATCGCGGTCTTCGAGCAGAACGTCCATATCGCCGACCCGAACGGCGACGTCTACTCGGACAAACTGACGGCCTACTTCAACCAGGGCACGCGCACCATCCGCTACGCCGAGGCCGAGGGCCGGGTGCGCATCCACCAGCACCAGCACGTCGCCGAGAGCGAGCGCGCGATCTATGAGCCCGCACTCGGCAAAATCACGCTGGTGGGGCGGCCGTCGCTGCTGCTCTACCCGGAGGAGTCCGGCGGCCAGACCCCGTCCTTCAGCGATCTGGCGATCGTCGCGCCGCAGCGTCGCAACTGATGCAGCTGCTGCGCACCGAGCACCTGGTCAAGGGGTATGACGGCCGCCCGGTCGTGGACGGAGTCGAGATCCGCGTGGGCCGCGGCGAGATCGTCGGCCTGCTGGGCCCCAACGGGGCCGGCAAGACGACCACGTTCGCCATGATGGTCGGCTACGTCCGGCCGGACGGCGGGCGCATCCTGCTGGATGAGCAGGACGTCTCCGAGCTGCCGATGTACCAGCGCGCGCGCCTCGGCATCGGGTACTTAGCGCAGGAGCCCTCCATCTTCCGCAAGCTCACGGTGGAGCAGAACATCCTGGCGGTGCTCGAGACCCTGCGCCTGACGCGCGCCGAGCGGCGCAAGCGGCTCGACGTGCTGCTCAACGAGCTGGGCATCACGCACTTGGCCCGGCAGCGGGCCTTCACGCTCTCCGGCGGGGAGAAGCGGCGGCTGGAGATCACCCGGGCGCTGGTCACCAACCCCCAGTTCATCCTGCTCGATGAGCCGTTCTCCGGCATTGACCCGATCACCGTCTTCGAGGCGCAGGAGATCATCCGGGAGCTCAAGCGTCGCGGGCTGGGCATCCTGCTGACCGACCACAACGTGCGGGAAACCCTGGAGATCACCGACCGCGCGTACATCATGGCCGAAGGCCGCGTCCTGATCGCCGGCACGGCGCACGACCTCATTACCGATCCCCGCGCGCGGGAGATCTACCTCGGCGAGAAGTTCCGCCTGTAATGTTCCGACGAACCGCCGCCAAGACGGAAGGCCCCATCACCGCGTCCATCACCGATACGGCGCCGTGCGAGAAATCGCTCTCGCTGCGCGTCAAGCCCGAGCTCATCGCGCCGGTCCGCCTGGAGGTCATCAAGGAGTTCCAGCGGGAGGCGGCCCTGGACGGGTTCCGGAAGGGCAAGGTGCCGCAGGAGATCGTCGAGCGGCGCTTCGCCGAGGGCATCCAGGAGGAGACGCTGCGCCGCGTCGCCCGGCAGGCCTTGGAGCAGGTCAGCAAAGACCATGGGCTCAAGCCGGTCGGTCCCTTCGAGCTTGCCAAGGCCGAGCTTGCGGACGGCGAGGGCTTGCGCCTGGAGGCCAAGGTCGAGGTGGAGCCCGCGTTTGCGCTGGCGAGCTACAAGGGCGTGCCGCTGACGCGGCCCTCCGAGGAGGTCGGCGCGGCGGATCGAGAAGAGGCGCTGACCAAGCTCCAGGAGTCGCTGGCCCAGCTGGTGCCCACCGGCCAGGGCGAGGCGAAGGAGCGCAAGGTGCCGGCCCGGGACGACGAGTTCGCCAAGGACCTGGGCTTCGAGAGCCTCGAGACGCTGACCCGCCACGTGGAGGCCAAGCTGCGCGAGCAGAAGCGCGCCGTCGCGGCGCAAACACTCGAGGCCGCCCTGTGCGAGGAGCTGCTGGCGCGCCATCAGTTCGAGGTGCCGGCCAAGCTGGTGGCCCACCAGACCGAGCGGCTGAGCCGCGAGTTCAAGGTGCGGCTGCTGCTCGGCGGCATGCCGGAGGAGCAGGTGGCCCAGCGGCTCGAGGGGTTCGCCGAGCAGCTGCGCACCAACGCCCATCGCCACGTCAAGCTGGGCTTCATTCTCGACCGCGTCGCCGAGCAGGAGCAAGTGGCCGTCAGCCAGGACGACATCGTCAAGCGGCTCTGGCAGCTCTCGCAGCGCTGGAAGAAGGATCCCAAGGAGGTCCGGCGGCTCTTCGACGAGCAGGGCCTCTGGCCCTCGGTCGTGTCGGCCATCCGGCAGGAAAAAACCGTCGCGCTGCTGCTCGCGAACGCCGCCATCGAGCCGATGCCCGCCACCACAGAAGGAGGGAAGGGATGACCGTACAGGGACAGATGCTCGTGCCCATCGTCGTGGAGCAATCCGCGCGCGGCGAGCGGGCATATGACATCTATTCGCGGCTCTTGAAGGACCGCATCGTCTTCATCGGCACGCCCATTGACGACGTGGTATCCAACCTCATCATCGCGCAGCTGCTCTTCCTGCAGATGGAAGACCCGGACAAGGACATCAACGTGTACATCAACTCCCCCGGCGGCTCGGTGACGGCCGGCCTGGCCATCTACGACACGATGCAGTTCGTCAAGCCGCCGGTGGCGACCTACTGCGTGGGGCAGGCCTCCAGCATGGGGGCCTTGCTGCTGTGCGCCGGCGCCAAGGGCAAGCGCTACGCGCTGCCCAATGCCCGCATCATGATCCACCAGCCCTGGGGCGGGGTGCAGGGCGCGGCGGCGGACATCTCGATCCAGGCCAAGGAGATCCTGCGGCTGCGCGAGCGCATCAACGAGCTGCTGGTCAAGCACACCGGCCAGGCGATGCCCAAGATCGAGAAGGACACGGACCGGGACTACTTCATGTCCGCCGACGAGGCGAAGGAGTACGGGGTGATTGACGACGTCATTCACGGCAAACCGAAGAAATAGGTTAAGCCGGTTGAGCCCGTTAGGCCCGTTGCGCCCGTTGTCGGATGAACAGGCCCAACCGGATTAACCGGCTCAACAGGCTCAACCAAGAGGAGCGATGAAGGACGATATCTTGCTGACACCGGGTCCCACCCCGCTGCCGCCGCAGGTGCGGGAGGCGCTCGGCCAGCCCATCATGCACCACCGCACCAAGCCGTTCCGCGCGCTGTTCCAGAAGACGCTGCAGGGGATGCGGACGGCCTTCCAGACCGCCCAGCCGGTCTTCTGCCTGACCGGCTCCGGCACCGGGGCGATGGAAACCGCCGTCGTCAACCTCCTCTCGCCCGGCGATGAGGCCGTCGTCGTGCTCGGCGGCAAGTTCGCCGAGCGCTGGCAGGAGCTCTGCCAGGCCTACGGGGTCACGGTGGCCACGGTGCCGGTGGCGTATGGCGACGCCGTAGACCCCCGGCAGGTCGCGCAGGCCCTGAAGAGCCATCCCAAGGCCAAAGCGGTCTTCACGACGCTGCTGGAGACCTCCACCGGCGTGGTCAACGACATCCAGGCCATCGCCGCCCTCACCCGCAACAGCCCGGCGGTGCTGGTCGTGGATGCGATCAGCGGATTGCTCTCGGAGCCGTGCCAGACCGACGCGTGGGGCGTGGACATGGTCGTCACCGGCTCGCAGAAGGGGCTGATGCTGCCGCCGGGGTTGGCGTTTTTAAGCGCCGGCCCGCGGGTGTGGCCGCTCATCGAAGCGTCGAAGAGCCCGCGCTACTACTATGATTTGCGCCTCTACAAGAAGGCGCTGGCCGACGACGACACGCCGTTCACCGCGGGCGTGTCGCTCGTCATGGCGCTCGACGCGGCCCTGCAGCTCATCCTCAAGGAAGGGGTCCCGCAGATGATCCAGCGCTGCGAGCGCATGGCCAAGGCCACCCGGGCCGCGATGCAGGCGCTGGGGCTGGAGCTCTTCGCCAAGCGTCCGGGCAACGGCGTGACCGCCGTGAAGGTGCCGGACGGCGTGGACGGCAAGAAGCTCACCGCGCTCATGTACGAGCGCTCGCGCGTGATGATCGCCGGCGGACAGGGCCAGATGGCGGGCAAGATTTTCCGCTTCGCCCACATGGGCTTCATCTCGCCGCAGGACATCCTGGTGGGGCTGGACGCGCTGGAGCAGGCGCTGGCCGAGCTGGGCCGCCCGGTGCAGGCCGGCGCCGCCCGCAAGGCCGCCGAGGCCGTATTGGCTCGGGGCTCAGGGCTCGGGGCTGGGGGCAATTGCCCAGCACCCACAGCCCTCAGCCCAGAGCCGTTCTCAGGGAGGCGCTGATGGCCAAGGGCGCGCAGAACCACGCCTACAAGGTCCTGGTGGCCGACCAGCTCTCCGAGGACGGGATCAAGCTGCTGAAGGATGAGCCGGCGCTGAGCGTGGACATCAAGACCGGTCTCTCGA
>JACQRG010000064.1 GCA_016206565.1 Candidatus Omnitrophota bacterium
CTCGCTCAGGGGCGGATTCCGGGCGCCCGGTTCGGCGAACCGGCCGCGGCAATCTCCTCGCCCCAGGGGGCTCGTCGGTCGCGCGGCCGTGCTTTGAGAACCGTTCGCCTTCCCGGGCTGAATCCGCCATTCGCTCGCCGTGGTGGCCGCAGCCCTCTGAGTCGGCCGCGAGCCAGGACCCGCCGCCAGGCTCTGCGACTTCTGCGGCCGCCCCGGCCGTGTTATAATACAATTTCCCATGGCGAAGCTTAAAGGCGCCCAAATTCTCGTCGAGAGCCTCCAGCGCGAGGGAGTCGAGCTCGTCTTCGGCATCCCCGGGGGGGCCAATCTGCCCACCTTCGACGCGCTCTACTCCTCCAAGATCAAGGTCATCCTGACGGTGCACGAGCAGGGCGCGGCGCACATGGCCGACGGCTTCGCCCGCGCCACCGGCAAGGTGGGCGTGTGCCTGGCCACCTCCGGGCCAGGGGCCACGAACCTGGTCACCGGCATCGCGACGGCCTATATGGACTCCATCCCGATGGTGGCCATCACCGGGCAGGTGCGCACGTCGGTGATCGGCAACGACGCGTTCCAGGAGGCCGACACGGTCGGCGTCACCCGGCCGGTGACCAAGCACAGCTACCTCGTGAAAGACCCGAAGGACATGGCCCGGGTCGTGAAGGAGGCCTTCTACATCGCGCGGACCGGCCGGCCAGGGCCTGTGCTCATTGACCTACCGGTGGACACCACGGTGGGCGAGGCCGAATTCGCGTATCCGGACAGCGTGGACCTGCGCGGCTACCAGCCGCGCGCCTGGCCGGTGCCGTCCTCCAAGGCCATCGAGCAGGCGGCCGAGGCGATCAGCCGCAGCCGGCAGCCCGTGATCTACGCGGGCGCCGGGGTGATCCATGCGGGTGCGGCCGCCGAACTAGCACAGCTCGCGCACGCGATGCGTATCCCGGTCACGACGAGCCTGCTGGGATTGGGCGGGTTTCCGGAGAGCGATCCGCTGAGCCTGGGGATGCTCGGCATGCACGGCTTCGAGTACACGAACTACGCCGTGGCCCAGTGCGATCTGCTCATCGGTATCGGGGCGCGCTTCGACGACCGCGTGACCGGCAAGCCGGATGAGTTCGCCCGGCGCGCCAAGAAAATCCACATTGATGTGGACCCGTCGTCCATCAACAAGACCGTGCTAGTGGACTATCCCGTGGTCGGCGACGTCAAGCAGGTGCTCCAGCAGCTCAACCGGCTGGTCAAGGCGCCGGACACGCGCGCCTGGCTGAACACCATCCAGGAGATGCGCAACAAGTACCCGCTGACCTATCGGGAGAAGCAGAAGCTGCTGCCGCAGTACATCATCCAGCAGATCTCCGAGGTCACGAAGGGCAACGCGATCATCGCCACCGGGGTGGGGCAGCACCAGATGTGGGCCGCGCAGTACTACCAGTTCAACCGGCCGCGCTCGCTCATCACCAGCGGCGGGCTGGGCACCATGGGCTTCGGGCTGCCGGCCGCGATCGGCGCGCAGTTCGGCCGGCCCAAGGACGTGGTCTGGGACATTGACGGCGACGGCAGCTTCCAGATGACCGCTCAGGAGCTGGCCACGGCCGCGCAGCACCAGCTGCCGGTCAAGGTGGCCATCATGAACAACCAGCACCATGGGATGGTGCGGCAGTGGCAGGATCTGTTCTACGAGGGCCGGCACGCCCAGTCGCGGCTCAACCCCGTGGACTTCGTGAAGCTGGCCGAGGCGAACCACTGCGTCGGGATCCGGGTGGAGCACAAGGACGGCGTGCGCCCGGCCATCGAGCGGGCGATGCAGGTGACCGGCCGGCCGAGCGTCGTGGAGTTCATGGTGGAGGAGGCCGAGGACTGCTGGCCGATGATCGCGCCGGGCAAAGCGCACGACCAGCTGCTCGGCACCTACGAGAGCCTGAGCAAGGACGGCGGAATCCCGCAGCGCCGGCATGCGGAGCCGGACGAGGAATCCAAGCTGAGCCTGGGCTGATGAGCGAAAAGTACACGCTCTCCTGTGTGGTGGAAAACCATTTCGGGGTTCTGGCCCGCATGTCCGGGCTCATCAGCGCCCGGGGCTTCAACATTGACTCGCTGACCGTCAGCGCGACCGAGGACCCGACGATCTCCCGCATGACGATCGTCGTGGATGCCGACGCGACGAAGCTCGAGCAGGTGAAGAACCAGCTCAACCGGCTGGTGGACGTCATCGAGGTGGCGCAGCTCCAGCCGGGGGAATTCATTGACCGCGAGCTGCTCCTGGCCCGCGTGAAGGCGGACGGCGGCGCGCGCGCGGCGATCGAAGCCGCGGTCAAGCGTTTCAGCGGCCGGGTGGCGAGCGCCTCCGACAGCACGGTGGTCGTCGAGGCGGTCGGAGACACGTCCACGCTCGACCAGCTGGTGGCGGCGCTGCGGCCGCATGGCATCACGCAGCTGGTGCGCACCGGCCGCGTGGCGCTGGGCAAGGCGTGATGGTCCCCTGGCCGGTCGCCGCGCTGGCACTCGGCTACGGCCTGCTGGCCGCTCTGTCGGCGGCCGCGCTCTGGCAACGGCCCGGCGTGTGGCCGGCCGCGTGGCTCGCACTCTCCGCCGCGGCGATGCTCGGGCTGCCGCTGCTCAAGCCCTGGGCGAGGATGGCGGCGCTGGCCGGGCTGTGGTGGCTGGTCGCCTCGCTGCTGGTGCTGGCCGGGGTGCTGGTCGGCGCCGCGCGGCCGCTGGACGGGTTGCTCGTGACCTGCGCGGCGGGTGGATTGCTCATCCCGATGCGGTACCTGCGCCGACCGCAGGTCAAGGCGTGGTTTGGACAAAAGGTGCTAGGTGAGAGGGGTGAGGGAGAACGGTGATGGCGCGCATCTTCTATGACAAGGACGCCGACCTCAACGCCCTGAAGGGCAAGACGGTGGCGATCATCGGCTACGGCATCCAGGGACGGGGCCAGGCGCTGAACCTGCGCGACTCCGGCGTGAAGGTGGTCGTCGCGCAGCGGCCCGGCGGGCCCAACTTCGACCTGGCCCGTCAGGACGGGTTTGCGCCGCTCACCGCCGCCGAGGCCACCCGCAAGGCCGACCTGGTCATCCTGCTCGCGCAGGACACGCTGCAGGCGCAGATCTACCGGGAGTCCATCGCGCTGCACCTGAAGGCCGGCAAGGCGCTGGGATTCTCGCACGGCTTCGCTATCGTGTACGGGCTGGTCAAGCCCCCGAAGAGCGTGGACGTGGTCATGGTCGCCCCCAAGGGCCCGGGCAGCCTGCTGCGCTCCCAGTACCTGGAGGGCAAGGGCGTGCCGGCGCTGCTGGCGGTGCAGCAAAACGCCACGGGCAAGGCCAAGGCGCTGGCTCTGGCCTGGGCCAGGGGCATCGGCTCGACCCGCGCCGGCGTGCTGGAGACGACCTTCAAGGAAGAGACCGAGACCGACAACTTCGGCGAGCAGGCCGTGCTGTGCGGCGGCGTCTCGGCGCTGATCAAGGCCGGGTTCGAGACGCTGGTGGAAGCCGGCTACCAGCCGGAGCTGGCGTACTTCGAGTGTGTGCACGAGCTGAAGCTCATCACCGATATGATCTGGGCCGGCGGGATCCAGGGAATGCGCAAGCGGGTCTCCGACACCGCCAAGTGGGGCGACATCCACTGCGGGCCGCGGGTCATTGACGCGCGCGTCAAGGAGAACATGCGCCAGCTCCTGCGCGAGATCCAGTCCGGCCGCTTCGCCAAGGAATGGATTGCGGAGGATCGCGCCGGGCGGCCGACCTTTGCGCGCCTGATGCGGCAGGATGACCGGCACCCCATCGAGCAGGTCGGGGCGAAGCTGCGCAGCATGATGCCGTGGATCGGGCCCAACGGGGCTTCCGGGCCGAAGGGTGGGGCGCGCCGCCGGACCGCGAGCAGCCGGTGACGACACAGGTATTCATCGAAGCGCTGCGGGAGTTCCATCTCAGCCCTCCCGACGAGCGGGGGTCGCTGGCCAACGCCATGTCCGAGGCCATCGTCGCGAAGCGCGTGGACCTGGCGGCGGTGCGCCAGGCGCTGCTGGACGCCGCCGCGAGCGATCTGTTGCAGACGCTGGATGACTTCATTGATTTGATCGAGCCCTACATCGAAGAAGGGGGCGTTGAGGAGTAGGCGCCATGAGACGCATCACGATTTTTGACACGACGCTGCGCGACGGGGAGCAATGCCCGGGTGCCAGCCTGACCCCGCCCGAGAAGCTGGAGATCGCCAGGCAGCTGGCCCGGCTGGGCGTGGACGTCATCGAGGGTGGATTCCCCATCGCCTCGCCGGGGGACGCCCAGGCGGTGAAGATGATCGCGCAGGCCGTCAAGGGCCCGACGATCGCCGCGCTGGCGCGCTCGCTGCCCCACGACATTGACGCGGCCGCGGCCGCCCTGGCCCCCGCCAAGAAGAAGCGCATCCACGTCTTCCTGGCCACCTCGCCGATCCACCGCAAGTACAAGCTGCGCAAGGCGCAGGCGGAGATCCTGCGCCAGGCGGTGTGGGCGGTCAAGCACGCCCGCAAGTACGCCCGGGACGTCGAGTTCTCGCCGGAGGACGCCTCGCGCACCGAGCCGGAGTTCCTCCACCAGGTGCTGGAGGCGGTCATCCGCGCCGGTGCGACGACCGTGAACATCCCGGATACGGTCGGCTTCGCCATCCCGGATGAGTTCGGGCGCCTGATTAAGGGCATCACCGAGCGCGTTCCGAACATTGAGCGGGCTGTGATCAGCGTGCACTGCCACAACGACCTGGGGCTCTCGATGCCGAACTCGCTGGCCGCCATCAAGAACGGGGCGGGGCAGGTCGAGTGCACGGTCAACGGCATCGGGGAGCGGGCCGGCAACGCGTCGCTGGAGGAGATCGTCATGACGCTGAAGATCCGCCGCAACTTCTACCAGGCCCGGACCGGCGTGGACACGACCCAGATCATCAAGACGTCGCGCCTGGTCAGCAGCCTCACCGGCATCGCGGTCCAGCCGAACAAGGCCATTGTCGGCGGCAACGCCTTCCGGCATGAGTCCGGCATCCATCAGGACGGCGTGCTCAAGCACCGGGCCACCTATGAGATCATGCGGCCGCAGGACGTGGGCTTGAGCGGCAGCCAACTGGTGCTGGGCAAGCTCTCCGGCCGGCACGCGTTCGCGCAGCGGCTGGCCAAACTGGGCTTGCGCCTCTCCAAGGGGGAGCTGGACCGAGCCTTCGAGCGGTTCAAGGCGCTGGCGGACAAGAAGAAGGACATCTATGACGACGACCTGACGGCCATCGTGGAGGAGGGCCTGCCGGCCGCGCAGGAGATCTACAAGCTGGTCTACGTCCATACGACCTCCGGCAGCGACACGGTGCCAACGGCGACCATCCGGCTCGAGCGAGAAGGCAAGGTGGCGCAGGATGCCGCCTGCGGCGACGGGCCGGTGGACGCGTGCTACAAGACCATCAACCGCATGACCGGGCTCTCGCCGGAGCTGGTGGACTACACGCTGCGCTCGGTGACAAAGGGGCGGGACGCGCTGGGCGAAGTGGCGGTGAAGCTGCGCCACCGCGGCATCGAGGTGGCGGCGCGCGGCACGTCCACCGACATCATCGAGGCCTCGGCCAAGGCGTACGTCAACGCGATCAACAAGCTGCTCTCCTCCTCGACGCGCCGCGCGTATCTCGGGCGGCGCTCCGCCCCCCACCCGTAAATGCAGCGACAAGCGACAAGCGACAAGCGACAAGGCTGTCCCAATCCGTGTTGCCTGTTGCTTGTTGCTTGTTGCTGGCCATGACACGACTTTTCGGCGTCATCGGCGATCCCATCAGCCATAGCCTCTCGCCCGCCATGCACAATGCGGCGTTGCGCGCGAAGCACCTCGACGCCGTGTACGCGCCCTTCGAAGTGCCGCGCCGCTGGCTGGCACCGATGCTGCGGGGCCTGGTCCTGGCCGGCGTGGAGGGCCTGAACGTGACCGTGCCGCTGAAGGAAGCCGCCGTGCCGCTGATGCATCGCCTGGACCCGGCCGCGCAGGCGTGCGGCGCGGTCAATACCATCGTGGTCCGCGGCGGGCGGCTGCACGGCTTCAACACGGACGGCGTCGGCTTCGCGCAAGCGCTCCGGGAGCTGGGCTGGCGGCCGGGCCCGGTGCGCGCAGTCATCCTGGGAGCCGGGGGGGCGGCGCGCGCCGTCGCCTGGGAGCTGGGCCGCGCGGCGGGCAGCCGCATCACCATCGCCAACCGCTCCCGGGGGCGGGCCGTCCGTTTGACTCGATGGCTGCGCCGGGTCAGGCCCCAGGTCGGGGTGGGCGTGGCGCCGCTCTCGCAGGTGCCGTTGCAGGGCGCGACCCTGCTCGTGAACGCCACCACAGTGGGGATGTCGCCGCGCGACGGCCTGCTCATCCCGGCCGACGCGCTGCACCACGGGCTCGTGGTGTACGATCTGGTCTACCACCGCACGACCCGGCTCGTCGCCGAGGCGCGGCGGCGCGGATGTGTTGCCGCCAACGGGCTGTCAATGCTACTATACCAAGGTGCCGAGTCGTTCCGATTGTGGTGGAACCGGCCGGCCCCGCTGGCCGTCATGCGGCGCGCGTTAGAGCAGGCGATCCAAGCGTAGATGTGGACGGTGCTGTAGTGTTGTGGGTGGCGTGGTTTTTTCTCGGAACAGTCGTCGGCAGCTTTCTCAATGTCTGCATCTACCGGATGCCGCGCGAGGAGTCGGTGGTGCGGCCGCGCTCGCGCTGCCCGCGCTGCGAGCGCCCGATCGCCGGGTACGATAACATCCCCCTGGTCAGCTATGCGCTGCTCGGGGGCCGCTGCCGGCACTGCCGGACGCCGATTAGCTGGCGCTATCCCCTGGTCGAGGCGCTGGCCGGGGCGGCGGCGGTGGCGGTGGTGTACCGGTTCGGCGCAACCGCGCAGGCCCTGGTGTACGGGGCGTTTCTCTGCGCCCTGATCGCGGTGAGCTTCATTGACCTGGAGTTCCAGATCATCCCGGACGAGATCAGCCTGGGCGGGGTGGCGGCGGGGTTGCTCATCAGCCTTGCGCTGCCTTCGCTGCATGGTGCTGAGTCGCGCTGGCTCTCGCTGGGCCGCGCGGCCGTCGGCGCGCTGGTCGGCGGCGGGGTCCTGTACCTGACCGGGAAGATGGGCGACCTGATGTTCCGGCGCGAGACCATGGGCGGTGGCGACATCAAGCTGCTGGCCATGGCCGGCTCGGTCCTGGGGTGGAAGCTGGTGCTGCTGACGTTCTTCCTGGCACCGATGCTGGCACTGATCCCCGGCTTGCTCGTGCTGCTGCTGCGCCGCTCGCACGAGATTCCGTACGGGCCGTTCCTGTCGCTGGGGCTGGTGATCGCGCTCTTCGCCGGGCAGGACGTGCTGCGGTGGACCGGCGTGGAGGAAAGCGCGCGCATCCTGTGGGAGTACTACGCATGGCGTTGAGATTCCTGACCGCTGGAGAGTCGCACGGGCCGTCCCTGACCGCGATCCTGGAGGGCCTGCCCGCCGGCGTGCCTATTGACCTGGCCCGCCTCGGGCGAGAGATGCGCCGCCGGCAGCTGGGCTACGGCCGGGGGCCGCGCATGCAGTTCGAGACCGACACCGTCGAGCTGGTGGGCGGGGTGCGCCGGGGCAAGACGCTGGGCAGCCCGGTGGCGCTGTCCATCAGGAACAAGGACGCCTCCATTGACCGCCTGCCGGTCGTGACCCAGCCGCGGCCCGGCCATGCGGACTTAGCCGGCGCGATCAAATATGATCACCGCGACATCCGCAACGTGCTGGAGCGCGCAAGTGCTCGCGAGACCGCGGCCCGGGTGGCCGTCGGGGCGCTGTGCAAGCAGCTGCTCTCGCCGCTGGGCATCGAGCTGGCCAGCCATGTCATCGCCCTGGGCTCGGCGCGCGCCAAGCCGGCCGCCGCCACCGTGGCGCGCATCCGCCGGCAGGCCGAGGCCACGCCGCTACGCTGCCTCGACCCGCAGGCCACCCGCAAGATGATGCGCGAGATTGACGCCTGCGTGAAGGCCGGCGATACGCTCGGCGGCGTCTTCGAGGTGGTGGCCGAGGGCGTGCCCCCGGGCCTGGGCAGCTACGCGCACTACGACCGGCGCCTCGACGCGCAGCTGGGCCAGGCCGTGCTCTCCATCCATGCGGTCAAGGCGGCGGAGGTGGGCGACGGGGTGCTGGCGGCGTCGCTGCGCGGCTCGGCCGTGCAGGACGAGATCTTTTTCACCAAGGCGCGGCGCTTCTACCGCTCCAGCAACCGCGCCGGCGGCTTCGAAGGCGGCATGACCACCGGCCAGCCGGTGGTGGTGCGGGGCTTCCTCAAGCCGCTCTCCACGCTGCGCAAGCCGCTGCGCTCGGTCGAGATCAACACCAAGCGGCCGGTCGTGGCGACCGTGGAGCGCTCGGACGTCACGACCGTGCCGGCGGCCGGCGTCGTCGGCGAGGCGATGGTCGCGTTCGTGCTGGCGCGGGCCCTGCTCGAGAAGTTCGGCGGGGATTCGCTGCGGGAGCTGCAGCGCAACGTCGAGGGCTACCTGCAGCAAGTTCGGAAGTTCTGAGACCCGAGACATGAGACCTGAGAAATGAACATCATCCTCACGGGGTTCATGGGCACGGGCAAGACCGCGGCGGGCAAGCGGCTGGCCAAGCGGCTGGGCTGGACGTTCGTGGACGTGGACCGGCTCATCGAGGCGAGTGCTAAGATGCCCATCGCCCGGATCTTTACCGAGCGGGGCGAGCGGGTCTTCCGCCGGCTGGAGCAGCGGCAGCTGGGCCGCGTCGTCCGCGGCCAGCGCCAGGTCATCGCCACCGGCGGCGGGGCCGTGATGGATCCGAAGAACCGCCTGCGGCTGCGCTCCAGCGGCCCCATCGTCTGCCTGGAGGCCCGCCCGAAGGTCATCCTGGAGCGGATCGGCCGCCGGCTGCAGGCGCGCCCGCTGCTGGCCGGCGCCGCAGACCCCTTGACCCGGATCAAGCAGCTGCTGGCCCAGCGCGCCGCCGCCTACGCGCAGGCCGACCTGACCGTGGACACCAGCGACCTGCCGGTGGACGCCCTCGTGGAACAGCTCATGCAGAAGCTCGGCCCGTGCCTGTGCCGGGGCTGGCAGTTCGTCAGCCGCCACGCGGCCGAGCTGGCCCAGCGCTACGGCGGCCGCTACATCGTGGTGGCCGGCGAACGGATCGTCGGCTGCGGAGCCACGCAGCTGGAGGCCTACCACAACGCGGCGCAGCGCCTGCCCGTGACGAAGGAGACGGGCATTTACTACATTCCGCTGCCTGAGGAATCGCTGACCGCGCTCTGACGGCATGCGTCGCCGGCCAGCCCCACGATCGAGCAGCCTCCAGCGGGTCGAATTCCCGTATCTGAAGGACGCCCAGGGCCACTACGCGCCGATCGTCTACCTCCAGGCTTGGACCGGCAACCGCTGGTTGTACCTGCAAGCCTACGTGGATTCCGGCGCCTCCTGGAGCGTGTTCCACCTGGACGTGGCCGAGCTGCTCGGCCTGAACCTGCGCCGCGCCGCCCGGCGCTATGTCTCGCTGGGCAACGGCAGCGTGCTGCCGGTCTACCTGCAGCACATCAAGGTCCGGTTCGCCGGCCAGGAGTTCTTGGCGCCGGCCGGGTTTTCGGACGCGCTGCGAATGGGTTTCAACCTGATGGGGCGCGCCGGGTTCTTCACCCGCTTCCAGATGTGCTTCAACGACCGCGCCCGCTTGCTGACGGCGGTGCGGCTGCCCTCCAGGTCCCGGTAGCGCGCCGCGCCTCCTTGTTTCCCTTGCAAGGCCTGTGGTAAGCTACTGCCCAGTCGTCTTCTTCGCCGCATCCGCTTTCGCGATGCGGCTTCGAAGCACTAGAATGCCTAACCGTCGAGAGCAGCTCATCCTCTTGAACCTGGTGCCCGGCGTCAGCTCCGCATGCCTTCGCCGGCTGCTGGAAGCCTTCGGGGACTTAGACCGGCTCTGGGCGGCTTTGCCCGAGCAGTTGGCCGGCGTGGAGCGCCTCGGGCCTGAGCTGGCCAGGCGCCTGGATGAGGGGCGGCGCGACGCGCCGCGGCTGGCGCGGGAGCTGGAGCAAGCCCAAGCGCTCGGGGTCGAGATGGTCACGCTGGACGAGGCGGACTACCCGGCCCTCTTGCGGGAGCTTGCCGACCCCCCGCTGGCGCTGTATATAAGAGGAAGGCTGCCCCTGGCCGGCGATCCGGCCGTCGCCCTGGTCGGGGCGCGGCGCGCCTCGCTCTACGGCCTGCAGGTGGCCGAGCGGCTGGCGGGCGAGCTGGCCCAGCGGGGCATCGTGGTGGTATCGGGATTGGCCGAGGGCATTGACGCCGCCGCGCACCGCGGGGCCTTGAAGGCTGCCGGGCGCACCGTGGCCGTCGTCGGCACCGGGCTCGACCAGGTCTATCCGCCCGAACACGCGGACCTGGCGGCTCGCATCGCCGGGGAAGGCGCCTTGGTGTCCGAGTACCCGTTCGGCACCCCGCCGTCGGCCATGAATTTTCCGCGTCGCAACCGGCTCATCAGTGGCCTCTCGCTCGGCGTGGTGGTCGTGGAGGCCGGGCCGCGCAGCGGGGCCTTGATCACCGCCGGCCAGGCGCTGGAGCAGGGGCGGGAGGTGTTTGCCGTGCCCGGGCCGGTCACCAGCCCGGTCTCGCAGGGCACGCACCAGTTGTTGAAGGAGGGGGCGCGGCTGGTCACCTCGGTGGAAGACATCCTGGAGGAGCTTCGACTGGAGCCGGTGGATGCCGTCCGCCCCCCCGGCCCGCCCGTGGCGAGAGCCGGGGCGGGCGCGTCACCCGCGGCAACAGCTGAACGAGCGGGGGAGTGCGTGCTGGCATGCCTGCAGAAGGATGAAGCCAAGGACATTGACACGATTTCGGAGGAAACCGGGCTGAGCGCGGCGGCGCTGCCCGCGGTGCTCTTGCGGCTGGAGCTGGCGCGGCGCGTGCGCCAGCTGCCGGGCAAGCGGTTTATGAAGCCATGGAGCTGATGGTCAACGGCCAACCCCAGGAGCTGCCGGAACGCCTGACGGTGGCTGGGTTGCTGGAACGGCTCTCCGTGCAACCGGAGCGCGTGGTGGTCGAAGTGAACCTGGAGATCCTCAAGCGCGCCGAGCACGCCGCGCGCGTGCTGCAGGCCGGCGACCGGGTGGAAATCGTGCAGTTCATCGGCGGAGGCACCTGACGTCTGATGGCTGAGGTCTGATGTCTGCCAAGAAGAAGAAACTCGTCATCGTCGAGTCGCCGGCCAAGGCGAAGACGATCAACAAGATCCTTGGCGAGGACTTCGAGGTGACCTCCTCCATGGGCCACCTCGTGGACCTGCCGGCCAGCCGCCTCGGGGTGGACGTCGAGCATGACTTTGCCCCCCAGTACATCGTCATCCAAAAGCGGCGCAAGTTCGCCAAAGCACTCCAGCAGCAGGCCCGCGGC
The DNA here is from genome assembly GCA_016206565.1 of Candidatus Omnitrophota bacterium. Lineage (GTDB taxonomy): Bacteria > Omnitrophota > Gorgyraeia > Aquiviventales > Aquiviventaceae > JACQRG01. The sequence goes on from JACQRG010000064.1 coordinate 11,394, forward strand.
CGGGACATCATCTACTTGGCACCCGACCCGGACCGGGAAGGGGAAGCGATCAGCTGGCACATCGCCAGGCTGCTCCGGGATGACGATCACGCGCAGGAGAAACAGCGCCAGGAGAAGGCCGCGAAGGCGCCCGCGGCGAAGGCGGGCAAAGGGGCGAAGGCCGCTTCCCAGCACAACGGCCGGCAGATCGTGCGGATCGCCTTCCATGAAATCACGCCGCAGGCCATCAAGGCCGCGGTGCAGCGCCCCGGCCAGATTGACATGAAGAAGGTGGATGCCCAGCAGGCGCGCCGCGTGCTCGACCGCCTCGTGGGATACTCGCTCTCCCCCCTGCTGTGGAAGAAAATCGGCCGCGGGCTCTCGGCGGGCCGGGTGCAGTCGGTGGCGCTGCGCCTGATCGTGGATCGCGAGAAGGCCATCGAGGCGTTCGTCCCCCAGGAGTACTGGACCATCGAGGCGGAGCTGCGCAAGGCGGACAGCCAGGTGACGTTCAAGGCGCAGCTGGAGAAGGTGGACGGCAAAAAGGTCCAGGTCGTCGCCAAGGATGCCGCCGAGCGCCTGGCCGAGGAGCTCAAGCGGCAGTCGTACACCGTGGGCGCGGTGGAGGAGAAGGAGCAGAAGCGCTATCCCAAGCCGCCCTTCACCACCAGCACGCTGCAACAGGAGGCGTTCAACAAGCTCGGCTACTCCTCCGCGCGCACCATGCGCATCGCCCAGCAGCTTTACGAAGGCGTGGAGCTGGAACCGGGCAACCCGGTGGGTCTTATCACCTACATGCGCACCGACGCCGTGCGCGTGGCCGCGGAGGCGCTGGCCGCGGTGCGAAAGCTCATCCCCAAGCAGTTCGGCACGCCGTACCTGCCGGCCGAGCCGCGCGCCTACAAGAGCAAGAAATCGGCGCAGGAGGCGCACGAGGCGATCCGGCCGACCGGTGTCGAGCGCACGCCGGAGCGCATGAAGGGGCACTTGACCGACGAGCAGTTCGCCCTCTACCAGCTCATCTGGCAGCGCTTCGTCGCCAGCCAGATGGCCGACGCCGTGGACCAGGTCGTGGCGGTGCGCGTGGACGCCGGGCGCTTCCAGCTGAAGGCCAACGGCCGCACCA
>JACQRG010000070.1 GCA_016206565.1 Candidatus Omnitrophota bacterium
CTGGTAGAGCCGCAACGGCACCAGCGTCAAGCGCTTCTGGGCGACGAGCCCGGCCAGGCGCTCGATCTCGCGCCGGTGCATCAGCAGCTTGCGCTCCCGCGTCGGCTCGACGTTGAAGCGCCCGCCCTGCTCGTACGGGCTGACATGCATATTATACAGGACGAGCTCGCCCCCTTCAATGCGGGCGAAGCTGTCGTCGAGGCTGACCTGATGCCGGCGGATGGACTTGATCTCCGTGCCGCGCAGCGCAAGCCCGGCCTCGAAGGTGTCGAGGATCTCGTAGTCGTGCCGGGCCTTGCGGTTGGTGGCGAACGTCGGCTCCTCGGCGTCGGCGTTGCGGGCGCTGGGCATGGCGGGTTAGGGGGCGGGTGCTTCGCCGGCGCCCGACTCCTGAATCCGCCCGGTCATCGGCACGAACCGCACCGGGTACGCTTCGCGGCGCGCCAGCCCGCGGGAGGTCTTCTCGAAGACCGAGAGCTCCTGGATGTCCTGCCCCAGCGGGATGACCAGCATGCCGCCCGCGGCTAGCTGGTCCACCAGCGGCTGGGGAATAGCGGGCGCTGCGGCGCTGACGATGATCGCGTCAAAGGGCGCGGCCTCGGGCCAGCCCAGGTACCCGTCGCCCGTGCGCAGGTGCACGCGGTAGCCCAGCGCCTCCAGGGTGCGGCGGGCGCGCGCGGCGAGCTCCTCGACGATCTCGATGGAATAGGCCTGGTCGGTGATGGAGGCCAGCACCGCTGCCTCGTAGCCGCAGCCCGTGCCGACCTCCAGCACCCGCGCCCCGGGCCGGACCTTGGCCAGGCTCAGGCTCAGGGCCACGATATAGGGCTGGGAGATGGTCTGCCCCCGGCCGATGGGCAGCGCCTGGTCGCTGTACGCCAGGGGGGCTAAGTCAGGCGGCACGAACGCGTGACGGGGCACTTCGCGCATGGCCCGCAGGACCGCCTGGCTGCGGATGAGCGGCTCATGCGCGCCGAGTTCCAGCTGCTCGACCATGCGCTGCCGCTCGAACGCGAAGGGGTCGCTCATCCCCCCACCTGCTTGCGCAGCACGCTGATCATCCGCCAGGACAAGGAGCCGGCGTCGAGCGGCTTCTCAAGCTCGAAGGTGCCGTGCATGCTGAGCAGCTCGAAGGCCCCGGAGCCGGCTACCAGCGCTTGGAACTCCTGCGGCATGATGAGCCGGGTCAGCGTGCGCCCCCCGCGGATGGTCTGCCGCTCGCCGTTGCGCTCCACCTCGAAGACGAGCTCGTCCTCGAACGTCTGCGCGATGGGGTCCACGGACTCGGGATGCTGGAGGTAGAAGACCCTGACGGTGGTCTCGCCTTCGGTCTGCTCCCACTGATAGAGCTCATCGCCCATCGTGTTCCACTGGCGCGGCACCCAGAAGTCGGTCACGTACAGCCCTCCGGGGGCCAGCAGCCCGGCCACGGTGCGCAGGTGGGCCAGGATGTTGTCCGTGGTCAGGAGGAACCGGAAGGTATCCATCAGGCAGAACGCCAGATCGTACGTGCCCCGGATGCGCAGCCGGACCAGGTCGTCCACGGCCACGGTCGCGGCGAGCGACTCGCGGCGCGCCTGCTGCCGGACGAATTCAATCATCTCCGGGCTGCGGTCTACGCCGGTTCCCTCGTAGCCCCGCTTGGCCAGTGTCAGCAGGTGCCGCCCGGAGCCGCAGCCGATGTCCAGCACGCGCCGGCCGCCCTTCGGCCCGTGCGCGCGCAGGCAGGCCTCGAGGAAATCGCACTCCGCCTCGGTGTTCCAGCGATAGCCGAGCGCGTAATACTCGGGAAACCGGTAGACCTCAGAGTTGGGGGACGGGTGCATGGGCGAGCCGATGCAGGGCGGCGTTCAGGATGCGCTCGATCAGGCCGGCGTAGGTCGTGCCGAGATGCTCGGCCAGCAGGCCCACCGTGCCCTGCGGATCGAGCGAGGGCAGCGGGTTGATCTCCAGAAACCACAGGCCGCCTGTCTCGTCCACGCGGAAATCCACGCGCGCCATGTCGCGGCAGCGCAGGGCCTCGAACATCGCCAGCGCGGCCTGCCCCGCCACCCGCTCCAGTCGGGGCGTCAGCTCGACGGGCGAGATCCATGCCGAGCCGTCCGGCTGCCGGGCGACGTGACAGGAGAGGCGGGTGGCGGGGTCCATCGGACGCTGGATGGCCGGCAACGCCTGGGCCGGCTTGTTGCCGATGACCAGCACCGTGAGCTCGCCGAATGGCACGAAGGCCTCGATCAGGCACGGCCCGCCCACGCGGCGGACCAGCCAGGCCACTCGCGCGCGCAGGGCCGCCGGATCATGGACGACGGCGCCCGGGTCAATGCCGATGCCGGATCCCTCGAAGCAGGGCTTGACGATCACCGGATACGCCGGCACCTCGAGCGCGGCCGCGTCATCGGCGTCCCGCGCGACGGTCCAGCGAGGCGTGGCCAGGCCCGAGGCGAGCGCCAACTGCTTGCTCAGGGCCTTGTCCAGCCCGAGTGCGAGCGCGTCCGGCCCCGAGCCGACGTAGGGCACGCCGTGGTGCTCCAGCAGCGTCGGGACCCAGGCTTCGCGGCAGCGCCCGCCGTCGCCCTCGGCCAGGTTCCAGACCAGGTCCACCGCTCTGAGCCGCTGCGGCAACGCGAGCAGGTGGGCCACGCCGCCGAGCCGGGCCACGTCGTGGCCGAGCTGTTGCAGTGCCGCCTCCAGCGCGTCGAGCGTGCGCGGCGGGTCGAACTCCGCCTGCCGCTCGTCGGCCGGATCGGTTTGAAG
>JACQRG010000066.1 GCA_016206565.1 Candidatus Omnitrophota bacterium
CGCCTATAAAGATGAAGACGGCTTCATCTGGTACCAGGGGCGGGCGGATGACGTCATCAAGACCGCCGGGGAGCGCGTCGGCCCGTTCGAGGTCGAGAGCGCGCTGGTGGCGCACCCGGCGGTGGCCGAGGCCGGGGTCATCGGCAAGCCGGATGAGGTGCGCGGGCACATCATCAAGGCGTTCGTGGCGCTGCGCAAGGGCCACGAGCCTTCCGACCAGCTCAAGAAGGAGATCGCCGATTTCGTGAAGACGAACCTGGCTGCGCACGCCGCCCCCAGGGAGATCGCGTTCGTGGAGAAAGTGCCCAAGACCCGCTCCGGCAAGATCATGCGCCGCGTCCTGCGCGCGTGGGATGCGGGGCAGCCCGTGGGCGACATCTCCACCATGGAAGAATGAGTCGCACGAGGGGCTGGTGGGCCGCCGCGGCGCTGACCATGCTGGCCGGTTGCGGCCCGTCGTACATCACCTGGCAGCCGGTGGAGCCCAGCCCGCTGGCGCAGGACTTCAGCCTCCCGGACTTAAACGGCGCGCTCGTCGCACTCTCGGATTTCGAAGGCCAGATCGTCATCATGGAGTTCTGGGCCACGTGGTGCGGCCCCTGCCGGATGACCACCCCATCGCTGGAGCACATCTACCGCAAGTTCCGGGAGCAGGGTGTGGCCGTGCTGCTGGTCAACGAGAAGGAATCGCCGGACACCATCCAGGCATGGGCCAGGGGGCGGTTCACCGCGCCCATCCTGCTCGACCGCGAGGGCCGGGTGGGCGAGCGCTACAGCGTGTGGGGCCTGCCCCGGCTGCTGGTGATTGACCAGGAGGGCTACATCCGTTTCAACGAGGAAGGCTATGGCGGGGGGCTGGAGCGCAACCTGGAGCTCATCATCAAGGCGCTGCAGGAAGAGGCGGCGGGTGCGGCCCATGGCTGACCGCCTCCTGATTCATGAGCTCGAGGCGCGCTGCCGCCTGGGCGTCTACGAGCGGGAGCAGGCCGCGCCCCAGCGCATCCTCATTGACCTGGAGCTGACGATTGACGCGGCCCGGGCCGCCGCCGGCGATGATGTGCGGCAGGCGATTGACTACGCCCAGCTGGTGGGCCGCGTCAAACAGCTGGCCGAAGGCAGCGCCTACCGGCTGATGGAAACCCTGGCTGAGGCGATCGCCGCGGACGTGCTGGAGCGCTTCGAGGTGCCGGCGCTGCGCGTGCGCGTCAAGAAGCAGGCGCTGCCCGGAATCGGCTATGCGGCGGTGGAAGTCGAGCGCGCCCGGCGGACGGCTCGCGCAGGACGGCGCCGCCCGCGGGCGGCAGCCGGGCGGTATGTGGCGTAGGACTGGTCGGTCTCCCACAGCGTGACCGCCGTGACCGGCAACCCTGCTAAGAGCGCGTAGTCGAAGATCAGCCTGGCAATCGCTTCGGCGGTAGGGTTCGTGTCCAGCACGTAGCAGCGCTCCCCGCGGCGGCGCAGCTCCTCGACCAGCGGATCCTCCCGGCAGAGCAGCATCGTGTGATCCAGCGTCTGGTCAATCCACGCCTGCAGCGTGCCCTTGATCTCCTCGAAGTCCCGCACCATTCCCCGCGCGTCCAGGGCCTCGCTGGCCAGCGTCACCTGGGCCCGGCCGTTGTGGCCGTGCAGGTGCCGGCACTTGCCCCGGTAGTTGAGCAGCCGGTGCCCGTAGCAGAACTTGATGAGCCGCGTCACTTCATACATCAGGCGATCAGCTGGCCTCCGTCCACGAACACGCACGAGCCGGTCATGAAGTCCGTGCCCTCCACCAGGAAGGCGACGGTGTTGGCGATATCCTGCGGGCTGCCCCAGCGCCGCAGCGGCACGCGCCGAGCCACCCGCGCGCGCGCCGCCTTGCTCATCTGCGGCGGCGGCATCACCGGGCCGGGAGCCACCGCCATCACCTGGATCGCCGGTGCGAGCTCCTTGGCCAGGGCCCTGGTGAGCCCGAGCACGCCGGCCTTCGACACGATGTAGGGCAGGTGGTCCTTGTAGGGGCGCACGCCGGCCCAGTCCGCGAGGTTGATGATCTTGCCGGTCCCCTGCCGCTGCATCAGCCGCGCCGCGTAGAGCGCACACAGAAACGGGCCGGTCAGATTGGCGGCAAGCGTCCGGTCCCACTGCTGCGGTGTGAGGGTGGAGAAGGGCGCGCGCTCAAACTGCGAGGCGCTGTTGACCAGCACGTCTAGCCGCCCGTAGCGCCGGCGGATCGCCTCGAAGAGGCGGCGCACCTGCTCGGGCCGCGTCAGGTCGGCTCGCACCGCCGAGGGCCTGCCGCCGTGGCGGCCCAGCTCCCGGACGGCGCGCCGGGCGTCCGCCGCCGAGCTCCGATAGGAAATCACGACGTGCGCGCTGCGCTCGGCCAGTGCTAAGGCGATGGCGCGTCCGACGCGCCGGGCGCCGCCGGTGACAAGGACCACGCGATCCTGCAAGGTCATGGGTGAGTGGGAACTGGATTAGGACGAAGACGGAGAAGACCCGCTGGAGCCGCCGGGGCCTCGGCGCTGGAGGTTCTCGGCCATGGCGTTGATGGCCTTGGCCAGGTCGTCCAGCACGTCCCCCTTGCGCAGATGGATGCGCTGGCTGAAATCGCCGGCCCCGATGCCCTCCAGGCACTGCTTGATGCGGGTGATGGGGCCGACGATGCGGTGGCTCTGGCGGATGCTCAGGAAGAAGACGATGGGCAGTGCCAGGATCAGCTCGGCCAGCAGCGTCATCGCGACCGACTCGATGGCCACGATGAGGTGGGTCTGGCTGCCCAGCTCCGGCCGGTACATGGTGGACCAGACCAAGCCGGTGGCGATGAAAGAGCCGGGAACCGCAACCGCCAGCACGATGAGGAAGACCCGGGTGACGAACCGCAGCTGGTAAGCCGGGTCCACGATGTACTGGCGCCGCTTCAATTGCTGCTTTTCCGGTTCCATGCCGGAGCTAGTATAGCATAACTTGTTCAGGCGCAATACCTACCCCTAGCTGCGGGTCTTAGTCTTGCTTGGGGTGGGTTGTCTCAGGGCAGGGCCGCGGCCCCCCCCGGCTCGCTCAGATGCGGTTCTCTCCCGCTGCTGCTTGGGATTCCTCGGCCAGGATCCCGAGGCCTCGGGCCGAGGGACGGGCGCCCGGCTGCGACCGAGGCGGGCACCATCCCGCGACACGGGATGGTCGCCGACGGGAGTGCCGGAAGCCGCAGGCGGACGGCCGGCGCACCGGCCGGCGTAGGGCGGGTGGTGCGGCCCACCTTAATTGACTTTTGAGAGAGGGTTTGTTAGGCTCATCGCGGCTCTCCGCATGAGCACACCGGCGTCTTCCCCCACCTGCGTTCTGATGAGCGGCGGATTGGACAGCAGCCTGCTCGTCCACTGGCTGCTGCGGCGGGGGCGGCGCGTGCGCCCGGTGTACCTGCGCTGCGGGCTGCGCTGGGAAGCGGCTGAACTCTACTGGAGCCGCCGCTTCCTGCAGGCGATCCGGTCCAAACACCTCTCCCCCTTGCAGATCATCGAGCTGCCGCTGCGCTCGCTCTACGGCCGCCACTGGAGCCTTGGCGGGGGCGGGGTGCCTTCGGCGCGCTCGGCGGACGCCGCGGTGTACCTGCCGGGCCGCAACGTCCTGCTGGTCAGCCTGGCCGCCATCGCCGTCGCGCAGCGCAAGGTCCGGACGATCGCCCTGGGCATCCTGCGCAGCAACCCGTTCGACGACGCCTCGCCCCGCTTCCTCGCGCAGCTGGGCCGCTGCCTGAGCGCCGCACTTGGGGTGCCGCTGCGGATTCTCACGCCGCTGCGGCGGCTGACGAAGGTCGAGGTGATCC
>JACQRG010000067.1 GCA_016206565.1 Candidatus Omnitrophota bacterium
AAGCTGCTGCTGCCGGCCTACGAGCAGCTGCTCAAGTGCAGCCACACCTTCAACATGCTCGACGCGCGCGGGGCGGTGAGCCAGTCCGACCGGCCCCGGTTCGTGCTGCGCATCCGCACGCTGGCGAAACGTTGCGCGGAACTATACTTAGAGCGTCAAGAAAGCCATGCAAAATCGTAGTTCGGCTCGGGGCTCGGGGCTCGCGGCAGATTTGTTAGTGGAAATCGGCACCGAAGAGCTCCCCGCGGCCTACTTGCCTGACCTGATCGAGCAGCTGGGGCAGGGGGCCAAGGCGCTGTGCGAGGCCAACCATTTAAGCTTCCGGCAGGTGGAGAGCTTCGGCACCCCGCGACGGCTCGTCGTGCTGGTGCGCGGGCTCGAAGGCCTGCAGCGCAAGCCGGCCGAGGAGATCCGCGGTCCGTCCAAGCAGGCGGCCTATGACCGGGAAGGCCACCCGACGCCCGCGCTGCTGGGGTTCCTGAAATCCCGCGGCGGCACGCTGGCACAGACCAAGCTGGTGTCGTCGGAACGCGGCGAGTACGTTTACCTGATCATGCCGCCGGCGGCCGCCCCCGCATTGGCCCTCCTGCCGGGCCTGGTCGCCCAGCTGGTCACCGCGCTGCGCGCGCCCAAGACCATGCGCTGGGACTCCAACCCACAGCGTTTTGCCAGGCCGATCCGCTGGCTGCTGGTCCTGCACGGCTCGAAGCTGGTGCGCTGTCAGGCCGGCGGCCTGGCCAGCGGTACTGCGACCCGCGTGGGACGGCCGATGGCGCTGCGCAGCGCGCGCGTCGCGTCGGTGGCGCAGTACCTGCAAACGCTGGAGCGGGCCGGCATCGTGCTGGACCACCATGCCCGGCGCAGCCGCATCGAGCAGGAGATCATCCAGGCGGCCAAGCAGGTCGGCGGGCGGCCGTCGCAGGAGCTGATCCGCCACGGGCTGCTGGAGGAAGTGACGTTCCTGACCGAGCAGCCGACCGTCATCACCGGGGCGTTCGACGCCAAGTACCTGACGCTGCCCAACGAGGTCCTGCTGGCCAGCATGGCCAAGCACCAGCGCGTCTTCGCGGTGGAAACCGGCGAGCGGTTATTGCCGAAGTTCATCGGCGTGCTCGAGGGCAAGCCCGGCAGCGCCCAGAGCGTGCGCGCGGTGATGGAGCGCATCCTCAACGCGCGGCTGGCGGACAGCTGGCTCTTCTGGGAGCAGGACCGCAAGCGCCCGTTCGGCGAGGCGGACCTTGCCGGCGTCTCGTTCCACGAGAAGCTCGGTTCCATGGCGGACAAGACCAAACGGCTCGTCCTGCTGGCCGATGTGCTGGCCGGCGCATGGGCGTTCACGCCGCAGGACAAAGAGGCCCTGAAACGGGCCTGCCGGCTGGCCAAGAGCGATCTGGTGACCACCATGGTCAAGGAATTCCCGACGCTCCAGGGGGTGATGGGCAAGCACTACGCGCTGGCCTCAGGACATCCGCCGGAAGTCGCCGAGGCGATTGAGGAGCAGTACCTGCCCGCCCCGAGCGGCGGGCCGGGGCCCGCGGCCGGGCGGCGGCCGCGCACCATCCTGGGCAGCGCGCTGGCCATCCTCGATAAATACGACACGCTGACCGGGTACTTTGCGGTCGGCATCGAGCCGACCGGAGACCAGGACCCGTTCGGCCTTCGGCGAGCGGCGCAGGGCATCGTCGAAACCTTGTGGGAGCTGCAGCGCACGCAGCGATGGGGTGCGGCCTGGCGCCTGTCGCTGGATGAGCTGTTCCACGCGCGCGCCATGATGGCGCCGTTCATCGGCATGGAGCCATCCCGCGCGGCCGCGGTCGGCCAGCGGGTTCGGAGGTATCTGCTTGACCGGCTCTATACATTGGATTGGAGCCGGGACGGCGAGCGCGCCGGCCCGCCGCGCGACCTGCTGGACGCCGTGCTGAGCAGCCCCTGCCATGACCTGGCGGACGTGTTCAAGCGCATCGAAGGGCTGCAGCAGGTGAGGCCGGCCGAGCTGGTGAAAGCGGCCAAGGTGCTGGAGCGCACCCGCAACATCCTCAAGGGCGCTGCGCTGAAGCAGCAGGCCGTGGATCCCTCGCGCCTGCAGGAGGCACCCGAGCGCCGGCTCTGGGAGCTCTACACCACCCATCGCGAGCGCCTCGTGCAGCTGGCCACCGAGCAGCGCTACGCCGAGGTGACCAACCAGTACGGCGAGGCGTTCTACCAGCCGCTGCACGACTTCTTCGACAAGGTGATGGTCAACGTGCCGGACCAGGCGCTGCAGCAGAATCGGCTCGCCTTGATGAAGGCAATTCAGGCGTTGTATACTGAACGGATTGCCGATCTCTCCAACCTGGTCATTCTGCAGCAACAACGCGAGGAGACTGCATGAGCTCCGCCACGATGTCCGCCCGCCTGCCCGCGCGCGCGTCTACGTCCGCCAAACGCAAGGGAGCCAAGTTCGTCTACATCTTCGGGGCGGGCAAGGCCGATGGCCGCGCCGAAATGAAGCAGCTGCTCGGCGGCAAGGGCGCGAACCTGGCCGAGATGACCAACCTCGGCGTGCCGGTGCCGCCCGGGCTGACCATCACGACCGAAGTCTGCCGCCTGTTCTACGAGCAGGGGCAGCGATGGCCCGCGGGCCTGGAGCAGGAGCTGCGCGAAAAAATGGCGTGGCTGGAGCGCACGGCGAAGAAGGGCTTCGGCGACTTCGCCAACCCGCTGCTCGTCTCCGTGCGCTCGGGCGCGGCGGTCTCGATGCCGGGCATGATGGACACCATCCTCAACTTAGGGCTGAACGAAGACACGCTGCGGGGCCTGATCAAGAAGACCGGCAACCCCCGCTTCGCCTACGACGCCTACCGGCGCTTCATCCACATGTTCAGCAACGTGGTCCTGGAGCTGGACCACAAGCACTTCGAGCAGAAGCTCTCCGCCAAGCGGTTGAAGCACAAGGCCGCCACCGACGCCGAGCTGCCGGCCGAGGCGCTCAAGGAATTGGTCGCCGAGTACAAGCAGCTGGTCAGGCAGGGCACGGGCAAGGAGTTCCCGGAGGACCCGATGGAGCAGCTGCGCCAGGCCGTCAACGCGGTCTTCTCCTCCTGGAACAACGAGCGCGCGAAGATCTACCGGCGCCTCAACAACATCTCCGGGGCGCTGGGCACCGCGGTCAACGTCCAGTCCATGGTCTTCGGCAACATGGGCAACCGCTCGCTCACCGGCGTGTGCTTCACGCGCGATCCCGGCACCGGGGAGAACGTCTTCTACGGCGAGTACCTGGTCAACGCGCAGGGCGAGGACGTGGTGGCCGGCATCCGCACGCCCAAGCCGGTCGCGCAGATGCAGCAAGAGTTCCCGAAGAGTTACAAAGAGCTCTATCGCATCGGCAAGCGCCTGGAGAAATATTTCAAGCAGGTGCAGGACTTGGAGTTCACGGTCGAGGAAGGCACGCTCTACATGCTCCAGGCGCGCACCGGCAAGTCCAACGCCCGGGCCGCGGTCGCCTTCGCCACGCAGTTCGTCGAGGAGCGGCTCCTCTCGCGCGAGCAGGCCCTGCTGCGGGTTGAGCCCACGCAGCTCGACCAGCTGCTGCATCCCACCATTGACCCGAAAGCCAAGGTCAGGGTCATCGCCAAGGGGCTGCCCGCCTCTCCGGGTGCTGCCACCGGCAAGGTGGTCTTCACCGCGGCCCGCGCCGTGGCGCTGACCGAGGAGAGCGCGGAGCGCGTCATCCTCGTGCGCGAGGAGACCTCGCCCGAAGACATCGAGGGCATGGCCGCGGCGCAGGGCATCCTGACGGCCCGCGGGGGCATGACAAGTCACGCCGCCGTGGTCGGGCGGGGGATGGGCAAGTGCTGCGTGGTCGGCTGCAGCGACATCACCGTGCGCGAGGAGGAGCACCACTTCGAGGCGGCCGGGGTGACGGTGAAGGAGCTGGAGCCCATCACCCTCAACGGCTCCACCGGCGAGGTGATGCTCGGCGAGGTGCCGCTGCTGCAGCCGCACTTAAGCGGCAGCTTCGAGCGGCTGCTGGACTGGGCCGACCGGACGCGGCGGCTGGGGATCCGGGCCAACGCGGACACGCCGCAGGATGCCAAGGTGGCGCGCGAGTTCGGCGCCGAGGGCATCGGGCTCTGCCGGACGGAGCACATGTTCTTCGGCGAGGAGCGATTGCCGGTCGTGCGCGAGATGATTCTGGCCACCGACGTGGCGGCGCGCAAGGCCGCGCTGGCCAAGCTCTTGCCGTTCCAGAAGCAGGACTTCAAGGGATTGTTCGAGGTCATGAAGGGGTTGCCGGTCACCATCCGGCTGCTGGACCCGCCGCTGCACGAGTTCCTGCCCAACACGCCCGAGGACCAGGAGCGCGTCTCCGAGCAGCTGCACATTGACCTGCGCAAGCTGCGGGAGACCGTGGAGAGCCTGCATGAGTTCAACCCGATGCTGGGGCATCGCGGCTGCCGGCTGGGCATCACCTACCCGGAGATCAACGAGATGCAAGCGCGGGCTATCTTCGAGGCGGCCTGTGAGCTGGCCCGGGACGGGGTCAGCCTCGTGCCGGAGGTCATGGTGCCGCTGGTCGGCCACCCGCGCGAGCTGCAGATCGCGAAAGAGCACATTGACATGGTCGCCAAGGAGACCATGCTGCGCTACAAGGTCAAGCTGAAGTACCTGGTCGGCACGATGATCGAGGTGCCGCGCGCCGCGATCGTGGCGGACATCATCGCCAAGGACGCCGAGTTTTTCAGCTTCGGCACCAACGACCTGACGCAGATGGCCTTCGGATTCTCCCGGGACGACATCGGCAAATTCCTGCCGCACTACCTGAAGCAGAACATCCTGCCGGCCGACCCGTTCGTCAAGCTCGACCAGGAGGGGGTGGGGGCCTTCATCAAGCTGGCCATCCAGAAGGGCCGCGCCACGCGCAAGGGGTTGAAGGTCGGCATCTGCGGCGAGCACGGCGGGGAGCCCTCCTCCATTGACTTCTGCCACCGGGCCGGCCTGGACTACGTCTCTTGCTCGCCGTACCGGGTGCCGGTCGCGCGCCTGGCCGCGGCCCAAGCCGTGCTGCGAGAGAAGAAACAGAGCTAAAAGATGCGACAAGCAACAAGCGACAAGCAACACGGGGTCTTTCACGCTAGAGGCTCCTGTCGCTTGTCGCATGTCGCTTGTCGCTGTTGTTGATGGATCCGATCCGCGCGTATCTGAAGGACATCAAGTCCATCCAGCTGCTGAGCGCCAAGCAGGAGATCGAGCTTGCTCAGCGCATCAAGAAGGGCGACACCAAGGCCAGGCGCCAGATGACGGTCGCCAACCTGCGCCTGGTCATTAACATCGCCAAGCGCTACTCCAACCTGGGGGTGCCGCTGCTCGACCTCATCGAGGAGGGCAACCTCGGCCTGATGAAGGCGGTCACCAAGTACAACCCCAAGAAAGGCTTTCGCTTCTCCACCTACGGGGCCTGGTGGATCCGCCAGTACATCACGCGGGCCATCGCCAACCAGGGCAAGACCGTGCGCATCCCGGTGTACATGACCGAGCTGCTCTCCAAGTTCAAGCGGGTCAACGAGGCGCTCACCCAGAAGCTCAAGCGCGCCCCCACCGCCACCGAGCTGGCCAAGCGCATGCGCCTGCCCGTCGAGCGCATCGAGCGGCTGCAGGAGCTGGTCATCTCCTCCCAGACCACCTCGCTGGAGACGCCGGTCGGCGAGGAGGGGGAGACCGAGATGATTGACCTGCTGGAAGACGAGCACACGCCCTCGCCGCAGGAGGACATCCAGCGCTTCCTCCAGCACGAGCGCATCCTGGCACTCTTGGCGAAGATGAGCGAGCGCGAGCGGCGGGTGCTGACCCTGCGCTACGGGCTGGATGACGGCATCAGCCGCACCCTGGGGGAGACCGCCAAGCACTTCGGCATCACCCGCGAGCGCGTGCGCCAGATCGAGGTGGCGGCCATGCGCAAGCTGCGCGTGCTGATCGCCGAGGAAGAGTCGCCCGAGGCGCAGCTGGTTCGGGCCGGCGCCAAATCCAAGTCCGCGAACACACCCAACAAACTCTCCAACGGCAAACCCTCTAAGCGGTGATGCTTCCTCTCAGGAAAGGGATAGGCCCCGGAAAGGGAAAACCACGTTGTCCCTTTCCGGATCCACCTTCGCTGGAGCTTCCTCATAGGAAGGGGAAATCAGGGAGCGAAGCGACCGCTAAGAGGGGAAACCTTGGTTTCCCCTCTTAGGGAGGAGCGGCCCCGCCGGCGAGCGCTCGCAGCCGGCGGTGAGACGGCCGCGACGACGCCCCAGTAGCTCAGTGTGGAAGAGCAGCGGTTTCCTAAACCGCGTGTCCGCCGTTCGAATCGGCGCTGGGGCACTTTTCTTGCATCGATCCCATGACGCAGCTGCTTAGAAAACTCCGGCGCGCGGTCCTCAACCAGGACCCCTCGTTCTGCGATATGCACGAGGACCCGGGCTCGCGGGCCACCGGGGAAGAGTACCTGGCCCTGCTGCGTCCGCACCTGCCAGGGCGGCATCTGACCATCCTCGACGCCGGCTGCCAGGCCGGCCGGCTGCTCCTGCCGCTGGCGCAGGACGGGCATGAGCTCATCGGCGTGGACACCTCCGGCTTCGCCCTGCGGCGCGCCGCAGCCCATGCCAAGGCGCAGGGCAGGGCGCTGCGCCTGCACCGGGGCGGCATCGCCGGCCTGCGCCGCTGGGTGCCGGCCGGCAGCTGCGACGCGGTCGTGTGCACCGAGGTGCTGTACCTGTGCCGCGACTACCGGCAGCTGCTGCGGCTGCTGGCGGAGTCGCTTAAGCCACGAGGGCTGCTGGCCGTGTCCCATCGCGCGGCCGCCTACTACACCAGCGTGGCCATCGCGAAGGGCCAGACTGAGTTCGCCTCGCAGCTCGCTCGACGCAGGGAGGGCCGGTCCACGGACGGGGAGTACCACAACTGGCAGACGCCGGACGACCTGCGAGCACTCTACCGCGAGCTGGGGCTCTCGTGGCGGGGCTGCTATCCGATCCGCGAGAAGCGCGTAGCGCTGGAGCTTAAGCCCGCGGATGAGGCGGTCAAGGCGCTGCTGGGTCCGGCCGCGGACGGCGGGATGTTCCGCATCCCTGAATACTGGTTCGTCATTGCGCAGGCGCCTGCGTAGCCTGCCGGGCGAAGAAGTCCCACAATGTCTTGCTCGCACCGCGCGGCCAGGCATGCCGCCCCCCGGAAATAGTACGCAGCGCCACCTCGGCGCCGGTGCGATTATGCGCGGTCCAGAACGCCACCGCCTCAGCCACCGAAGCGTCCACCCGGCCATCCTTGGCCTGGCTGCGCCCGCCCTCATACCGGACCAGCCGGTCCGAGGTGCCATGGATGATGGCCACCGGCACCGGCCGAGAAGGATTGCAGGACCCTGGCGGCATCGCGCCGGCCACGACACCGATGCCCGCAAGCTCGCCGGCCATCTCGCAGGCCGCCCGGTACGCGAGCATGCCGCCGTTGGAGATGCCGGTCACGTACACGCGCCCGGGATCCACCGGGTAGCGGCGCTTCAGCTCCTCGAGCAGCGCGCGCAGGAAGACAAGGTCATCCACCTGTTTGGCCTTGGCATAGCCGCAGCAGTAGCCGGCGTTCCAGCTGCGCCAGGGGGTGTTGAGCCAGCTCGCCCCCTCAGGATAGGCGGCGATAAAGCCCCGGGCCGCGGCTTCCTCGCTCATGCCGCTGAGGCGCCTGGCCTTGCGGGCCGTGCCGCCGTGGCCATGCAGCACCAGCACCAGCGGCAGGCGGCGCGCGCCAGTGGGGGAAGATCTGGACAAGTCCACGAGGCAGGTCCGGGTTCGCCCCTCCACCCGTAAGCTGACGCGCTGCATCGCGCAGCCGCCCAGCAGCATTGCCGCGGCCAGCATGATGAGGTTCGGCCTGGCGTTCATCGGCCCCTAGCATAGCAAAGCGGATATCCCATAGTCTGATAAAAACTGCTTAACTGTTATCAGCCGAGCATCATCGAGCGCAAAAAAATGCTTGACACCAGTTTCCGTTACCTTTATAGTAAGCGAAAATTTGAAATTAGGAGGGGGTTACGGGTGGGTCGTTGCGTGGGGAGCAACAACAAGGAGGTAGGCGCATCATGATGAAGGCTACGCTAAGAGGCGCAGTCCTTCTTGGGCTTCTGCTGCTGAGCGTTCCAAGCCTCAGCTTCGCAGACACCCAGAACCTGAAAGTCGGCGGGGACACGACCGTCCGCGGGTTCTGGCGCAAGAACATGGACTTGAACCGCGACAATGATGCGGCGGGCGGCCGCAAAGATAACTTCATGATGCAGACCACCGGCGTCAACATTGATGCCGACCTGACGGAGAACGTCCGCGGGCGCGTGCGTCTGGTCAACGAACGGGACTGGGATTCGACGACTGCCTCAGATCAAGCCCACGAGGTTGACGTGAGCCAGGCGTTCATCGAACTGAACGAGTTCCTGTACTCTCCGCTGAAGATCAGCCTTGGCACCATGCCCGTCAAGTGGGGCCGCGGGTTCGTCCTCGGCAGCAACTTGCTTCCGGGCACATTGGCTCGTCAGGGCGACCTGAACGATAACATCACGGCGAATGAGTTCACCGACTTCACGTCGTTTGACGGCATCCGGGGTCAACTGGACCTTTCCGCGGTCGCGGGTCCCAGCATTCCCTTGCTAGTAGATATAGTCTATCTCAAGTTGGACGAGAACCTCATCGTCAACGACGATGACACCAACCTCCTCGGAGTGAACCTTGGCACCCGCTTCGATGAATGGAACTCCGAGGTCGAAGCGTACTACCTGAACAAGCGCGCCACAGATCGCCGTGCCGCCTCGCTCACTCCCGATAGCGACAACAAGGGCTCGATCAACACGTGGGGCCTGCGCGGCAGCGCCAAGCCGAGCGATGCCTCGAACGTGTGGGGCGAGCTGGCCTACCAGCACGGTCGCAGAATCTCTGACCCCGCCGGCGTGCGGATCCAGGGTGAGCACGTCTCGGCCTGGGCCGCAAACTTCGGTGGCCAGTACACCATGGCGGACGTGGCCATGAAACCCGGTCTCGGATTGGAGTGGATCTTTTGGTCCGGCAAGAACAAAAGTGGGGATCCTGAGCAGCCCGGCGCGGCCCCTGGCTGGGACCCGATCGCTCGAAGCTACTTCACCACGGCGATCCGCGAGTTCCAGACTGAGGACAGCATCACCGGCTTCTTCGCAGTCGATCAGGAAGGGGTGACGTCCGCGGCCACCAACCAGCACCAGTTCGCGGTGTTCACCGACCTCGACCCTGTCGAGGACCTGCATGTGAACTCGCGATTGACCTGGTTTGTCGCGGATGTTGGGCTGCTGACCCGAGCGGACAACACCAGCCCCGCCGGCACGGGCGGCACCAAGCGCAAGAGCTTCATCGGCACGGAGTGGGACACGGTCCTGACCTACAACTACACGGACGATGTGCAGTTGGGCGCGATCTTCGCGCTGTTCCAGCCCGGCACCGTCTTCCGCGTGCCGAACGACGACACGGCGCAGGAGCTCATCACCTGGGCCAAGCTGACCTTCTAAGCTAGGTCGGCTCAAGCTTGCCGAAACCCCCGCCTCTACCAAGAGGCGGGGGTTTCTGTTATAATACCGGTTCACCCCGTCATCGCATAGCCATGAAGCGTCCCATCCGCATTGCGGTCTCCGGCGTCGGCAACTGTGCGAGCGCGCTGCTGCAGGGCCTGGTGTACTACGCAGCCGGCTCGCGCGCGCACAACGGCCAGGCCGCCGACGGGCTGCTGCACCCCAAAGTCGGCCCCTACACCCCCGGTGACATCAAGGTCGTCGCCGCCTTTGACATAGACGCGCGCAAGGTGGGCCGGCCGCTGGAGCTCGCCTGCGCGGCCGAGCCGAACTGCACCACCAGGTTTGAGAAGCGCTTGCCGCGCTACGGGGTGCGGGTCCACATGGGCCCGGTGCTCGACGGCGTGGCCCCCCATATGAAACAGTACCCCAAGCCGCAGACCTTCGTGGTGGCGGCCAGGAAGCCGGCCAACGTCGCCCGGGTCCTGCGCGAGAGCGGCGCGGAGATCCTCCTGAACTACCTGCCGGTGGGCTCCCAGCGCGCCACCGAAGCGTACGCCGCGGCCTGCCTGGAGGCCGGGGTGAGCCTGATGAACTGCATCCCAGTCTTCATCGCCTCGGACAAGCGCTGGGCCGACCGGTTCGCCAAGCGGGGTATTCCCATCGTGGGGGATGACGTGAAAGGGCAGGTGGGGGCGACCATCCTGCATCGCACGCTGGCGACCCTGTTCAGCCAGCGGGGGGCCGTCGTGGATAGGACCTACCAGCTGAACGTCGGCGGCAACACCGATTTCCTGAACATGCTCAACCGCGAGCGGCTCAAAGCGAAAAAGATCTCCAAGACCGAAGCGGTCCAAGCGGTGTTCAGGAAACGGCTCGCGGACACGGACATCCACATCGGGCCCAGCGACTACGTCCCGTGGCAGCACGACCGCAAGGTCTGCTTCCTGCGGCTGGAGGGCCGCGGCTTCGGCGACTGCCCCATCGAGATCGAGGTCCGGCTCTCCGTCGAGGACTCACCCAACAGCGCCGGGGTGACGATTGACGCCGTCCGCTGCCTGCGGCTGGCCCGCGAGCGGCGCCTCTCCGGCCCGCTGCTCTCCGTTTCCGCCTGGACCATGAAGCACCCGCCGCGCTTCATGCCGGATGAAGAGGCGCGCCAGCTCATCGAGGCCTTCATCCGTGGCGCCGGCAACCGCTGACACCACAGATGACGCAGAAACCCGCAAAAGCGCAGAGACCGGTCCAAGGGCTGCGCAGCATCCTGCGCTTCGTCGGGCTGACCGTGCTGATTGCGCTCGCACTCTCCTGGGTGGCCACCCCCCTGATCGGCGAGCGCTTCGATCTGACCTGGTGGAAGATCCTGCGCCGCTGCGCGTCCATCGCGGCCCTGGTCAGCCTCGGGGTGTGCGTCCGGTGGTTTGAGCGCAGCACCCTGAGCCGTTACGGGTTTGCCTGGCGCGAGCTGTGCGGGCCGGCAGGGAAGCGGCAGGTGCTCGCAGGCGTGGTACTCGGCGGCCTGGCCCTGGCGGTGACGCTGGGCGCGGGCCTGGTGGCGGATGTCTGGCGCGTGGCCGTCAGCCCTGACCAGGCGAAGCTCTGGCGGCTCCTGGCCGGCTTCGTGCCGGCGAGCTTGCTCATCGGCTGGCTGGAAGAGCTGATCTTCCGTGGGTTTCTCCTGCAACACCTGTTGTCGTTCGGCCGGGCGGCGGCCGTGCTGGCCAGCAGCGCCCTCTATTCGGCCGTGCACCTGAAATCCCCCTCGCTTGACTTGCTCACCGGGCTTGAGCTGGGCGGGCTCTTGCTGCTCGGGATGGTCTTGTGCGCCGCAGCACTTCGCACCCAGCGCCTCTACCTTGCCATCGGGCTGCACGCCGTGCTAGCCTATGGCGCGCGGGTCAATAAGACGCTGATTAGCTTCGGCGACCCTTCGCTGGCCTGGCTGGTCGGCACGAGCCGCCTGGTCAACGGCCTGGTCGGCTGGGCGGTGCTCGCAATCGTAGGCGTGGTGATCCTTCGGTGGGCGACTCCACCGCAGCAGGGAGGTGTGATGCATGGACGCGCGTAGGCGGGCGTACGGATGGCTCTTCGGGCTTCTCGTGGCGTTGGGCTGCGCCTCCAGCGCCCAGGCGGCGACCTCGCCCTACATGGACGGGGTGATGCGCAAGCTGGGCCGGGGCATCGCCAACATCGCCACCGGGCCGCTGGAGATCCTTCGCGGCACGCAGATGACGACCAACCAGGACGGCTACGTGGCCGGCTGGACCGTCGGGGTGCTCAAGGGGGCCTGGTGGGGTGTGGTGCGCGAGGCGGCCGGCGTCTACGAGGTGCTGACGTTCTTCGTGGAGATCCCGCCGGGGTTCGAGCCGCTGGTCAAGCCGGAATACGTCTTCACCCACACGAACTGGACCGACACCGATATCGCGAAGTGAACAGGAGGCTATCGCATGAGACGGTCGTGCGCGCTCGGTTCCATCCTCGGGGGGTTAGCACTTCTGGCTCCGGCGTCCGCGTGGGCCCAGGATCCGATCCACAAGGCGGGGCGGGGGCTGGTCAACGTCCTGACCGGATGGCTCGAGCTGCCCAAGCAGGTCGCGCTGGGCAAGCAGGAAGAGAACCCGCTGACCGGCATGACGATGGGCCTCGTGAAGGGCGCGGGCCTGACGCTGCTGCGGGGAGGTATCGGCCTCTTCGAGGTGGTGACGTTCCCGCTGCCATACCCGAAGGATTTCGCTTCGCCCTACGAGCAGATGGAGCTCTCCGACTACGCGTGGGAGTAGCGCGCCTTCTCCTCCTGCTCGCCTGTAGCGTGTGCCTCCCGGCCGCCGCGGAAGAGATCCCGGCGTGGAGAGGCCCGGTGGTAGGGGAGCGCTTGGCGTTCCACGGGCGCTGGTTCGCGGTGCCGGTCGGCTCAGGCTGGCTTGAGGTCAAGGAGCTAGCACGGGTCGCCGGCCGGCCGGCCTACCATCTCCAGGC
>JACQRG010000075.1 GCA_016206565.1 Candidatus Omnitrophota bacterium
GCGCAGGGGCGAGACGTTCAGGCCGGAGCCGGAGCCGTACTTGAAGATCATCCCCTCGTTGCGGTACCACTCAAGGATGGATTCCATCGTGTCGTTCACCGAGAGGATGAAGCACGCGCTGCACTGGGGGCGGGGCTCGACGCCGACGTTGAACCACACCGGGGAGTTGAACGAGGCGTACTGGTTGACGAGCAGGTACGTCAGCTCGGCGCGGAAGGACTCGGCGTCGTCGGGCGAGGCGAAGTAGCCGTCCTTGATCCCCCAGTCGCTGATGGTGTTGGCCACGCGGCCGACGAGCTGCTTGACGCTGGACTCGCGCTGCGGCGTGCCCAGCGGCCCGCGGAAATACTTGGAGACGACGACGTTGGTCGCCAGCTGGCTCCAAGAGGCCGGGATCTCGGCGTCGCGCTGCTCGAACACCACCTCGCCCTTCTCGTTGGCGATGGTCGCAGTGCGCAGCTCCCAGGTGATCTCGTCGAAGGGGTGGGCGGAGGGCTTGGTCCACCGGCGGGAGATCTTCAGGCCGCGCTTTCTGGCTCGCGCATGCCGTTCCGGGGCCATCACCGCCGGTTCAGCCGACTCCTTCCCCGTCTCTTTGACCGCCTGCGCCATGCCCTGCTCCTCCTCGGCGATACCCAAGCTGTAGTCTGTTCAGAGCTGCCTACCCCAAGCCCTTGGGGTATGCAGAGGCAACTGTAGCACAGAACCAACTCTTGTCAAGCCCCAAAAAATACAAGCTGTTGTGGAAGGACGACAGCCCAGGGGCTAGATATTGAGTTTCCGACGGTGAAAAGCCTTACAACCGCATGCTGCGCAGGCGGCGGACCCGCTCGGCGATCGGCGGGTGCGTCGAGAAGAGCTTGGCGATGGCGCCGGCGCTTAAGGGGTTGACGATGCACAGGTGCGCGGTCGCCGGGTTGGCGTTGGGCAGCGGGTGCGCGCGCACGGCCGCGTCGAGCTTCTCCAGCGCGCTGGCCAGGCCGTGCGGGTTGCCGGTTAAGCGCGCGCCGGTTTCATCCGCCCCGTATTCCCTGGTGCGGGAAATCGCCAGTTGGATGAGCATCGCCGCCAGCGGTGCGAGGATGGCGATCGCGATCAGGGCGACCGCCTGCGCGGCCGCGTTGCCGCCGCGCCGGTCATTGCGGCCGCCGCCGAACATGGCCGCCCACCGGGCCCAGTCGGCCAGCATGGTAATCGCACCGGCCACCGCGGCCGCGACGGACATGACCAGGGTGTCGCGGTTCTTGACGTGGCTCAGCTCGTGGGCCAGCACGCCCTTGAGCTCCTCCTCGCCCATGATCTCGAGGATGCCTGAGGTGACCGCCACGGCCGCGTGCTTGGGGCTGCGCCCGGTCGCAAACGCGTTGGGGGTGACGGCCGGCAGCCAGTAGAGCCGCGGCATCGGCATGCCGATGCGCTGGGCCAGCTCGCGCACGATCCGGTACACCTGCGGCGCATCGCCTTCGCTCAGCGGCTTGGCCCGGTACATGGCCAGGACGATCTTGTCGCTGAACCAGTAGGCGCCGAGGTTCATGATCAGCGCGAGGACGAACGCCGTCGTCGCGCCATGGGGCCCGCCGATGAGCTGGCCCGCCGCCACCAGCAGCACGGTCAGCAAGGAGAACAGGAACCCGGTTTTCAGGACATTCATGGTGAAGACCTCCTTCGGTAGGTGTCGTGCCTGTGCTTATTATACCGCGACGGTGGTGAAATCGCGAGCGAGCGTCACGGGGCCGCGGAAGTGCCGGCGCACCCGCGCGCGGATGTCGTAGCCGCGGAACACCGGATAGAAGTGCGTCAGGACCAGCCGCCGGCAGCCGGCCTCGGCGGCAATCTGGCCGCACTCCGAGGGGGTCAGGTGGCCCTCCACTCGGCGCTCATCCCGCATGGAACACTCCAGGATGAGCAGATCCGCCCCCTGCCCCAACCGCACGAGGTCCTCGCACGGCTCCGTGTCACCGGAGTAGGCCACGGCCTTGCCGCCGGCCTCGATCCGGTAGCCGAGCGCTTCGGTCGAGTGGTACATGCTCTCAGCGCGCACGGTGTAGCCGGGAAGGCGCACCACTCCCGGATGCAGCTCCACCAGGCGCAGGCGGTAGGAGCGCGGCTCGATCCAGCGCGAGAACGCGGTGCAGAGTCGGCGGTAGAGCCGCGTCAGCCCGTGCGGGCCGTAGACGGTGAACGGCTTGGTGCGCGCCGGACGCGGCAACCGCATGGCGAAGAGAAACGACACCAGGTCCAGGCAATGGTCGGGATGGAAGTGGCTCAGGAAGAGCCGGTCCACGTTCCGGAAGCTCACGCCCAGCCGGGCGAGCCGCTGCAGGGTGCCGGCCCCCGCATCCAGCACCACGTGCTCGCGCCCGACCCGCGCGTAGAGACCGGCCGGGCTGTAGCCGGGCCGAGGGATGGCCGTGCCCGCGCCGAGGATGGTGACACGCATGGCTACTCCGCACCGGCGGCCGGGACGTAGTCGGCGGGAACCGTGTAGCGCTGCCAGGTGGGTCTGATGTCGAGGATGCGGTCAATGCGAAACTGCCGCACCGCCTGGCGGAAATGGCAGTAGCCCTCGAAGTACGGCTCGTGGATGACATAGACGTCCACCCGGCGCGTGCGTGCGGGCGACTCACCCTTGGCCGGGGCAGGCGAGAGGTACTCGATCTCCACCTGCAGCCGCTTCTGGTGCGCCTCGGCGAGCATCTTGGCGATCGTCCCCAGCTCGCGCTTGCGCTGCGGCCAGAAGACCGGCACCTGCAGCTTCTGGTCGCTGAACCGGCTGGTCACGAAGAGCCGGCCGTGCTGCTGGCCGTAGTCATACACCTCTTTGGTCAGCTTGACGTCGTCCAGGCAGTACTGGGTGATCAAGTCGAAGCGCCCTTCCTTGAACCAGCGCAGGGCGTCGAGCCCATGACCGGACTTGCCCCGGCCCAGCGTGGCCTGGGCCAGGCTCTCGAGGCTGACCCGGTGGCCGAGGTTCTTGACGATCTCCTCCATGATGTCGAGCACCGGCAGCGCCGCCACCGAGAACGGCAGGTAGGGCTGGAGCACCGGCAAATC
The DNA here is from genome assembly GCA_016206565.1 of Candidatus Omnitrophota bacterium. GTDB lineage: Bacteria > Omnitrophota > Gorgyraeia > Aquiviventales > Aquiviventaceae > JACQRG01. The sequence goes on from JACQRG010000075.1 coordinate 3,055, forward strand.
AAAGCGGCGGATGTTGAAGCCGATGAGCAGCTCCGCGGCCTGCAGCCGGGGGGCCAGCTTGCTAGCGATGTCCGCTTCCAGGTAGGCGTCGAAGCGGTTCTCGGCGTAGCTGTAGACGCCGACGACCGAGACGCCCAGCAGCTCCATCTTGCGCCCGTCCACTTCGTTGAAGTCGCGCTGCGTCTCGAGGTCCAGCACCAGCCGCTCAGCCATGGAGCCACAACGCGGCGATCAGGCCGCCTCCCTGCGAGACGTTGACGACCGGCTGCGCGGAGAACCGGCCGACCAGGCTGATCCCCCGCGAGCTGAAGTAGAACCCGGAGACCGTGGCGCGCTCCTCGTAGCGTGCGCGGCCGCCGTCGAGGTACGGCACGGTATCACGGGCCACGGGAGCCAGCGCCTGGACGACGTACCGCTCGCGGCCGTGCAGCGCGCGCGCCAAATGCCGCTCCCACACCCGCTGGGTCACGGTGGCGCCCAGCACCACACCCTGCCCGCCGAAGAGCGTGTTGGGTTTCAGGACCAGGCGGGCGCGGTGGCGCCGGATGTAGGGCGGCAAATCCACCCACCGCCCCGAGGCGTCGGTCACTCGGTCCTCGCGCACCAGCCGGGTCCAGAGCACGTGCCGGCGGAAGAACGCGCGCTGGGCCGGGCTAAATGCCTGGGCGAAGCGCGGGTCGGTAAAAATCTCCCACGCGGACTTCTGGTCGAACTCCCAGGTCAATCCGGAGATGAGCCGGCCCTCCCGCACCGCCTGGCGCAGCGCGGTGAGCCGCCGGCCCCTCGATTCCATCGCCACGAACTCGGCTAGCTCCGAATCACGGTAGAGCAAATCCACCGGCTCGCCCTTGGCCAGCAGCTGCCCCCGCGCCAGCCGCAGCTCGCGCGGGTCGGCGACCACGGCGCGCAGGCCCAGCCGGCGCAGGTGGGCCGCGAGCTGCCCGAACTCATCGGTGCCGGTGGTGAAGTCGGTGTTCTCGATGAGGGCGACCCCTCGCAGCGGCCGGCCGAGCCGGCGGGCCACGTCCCGCAGCTCCTCGAGCAGCAGCTGCCGGGGATCCGGCACCGGCGTGACGGCCCGGCCCGGCAGCAGCCGGGTCAGCACATCGCCGAGGACGTCCAGAAGGATGCCGCTGCCGGTCGGCGCGTAGTGCACGCCGCCCACGCCGACCGCGTTGGGCTCCAGCATCCGGAAGGCGCTGCGCCAGCCGGCGTGGTCATACAGGGCCGTGGAGTCCAGCCGGCCGATGGCGGCCAGCGGGCGGCTGCGCCGGTGCTGGGCTAAGCGCAGCCACTCCTCCCGCTGCGGGCTGAAGCGGATGACCCGGCGCACCTGCGGGTGCTCGGCGTAGAGCCCGGGCAGCACGAGCAGCGCGTCCACCAGCCGGCGCATGGCCTGATGGAAGAACCACAGCTGCCGGGTGGTCAGCAGCCAGGGTTTGAGCGCCATGGTGATAGTCCGGGCCCGGCCGCGGTCATCGAGATACCGCATGCCGCGCACATCCGAGAGCGCGCGGAGCGCGTGCAGGCGGTCCAGCAGCGCGGCCCGGCCGAGGCGGCGCAGGGCGCGGTCCAGGTGGTGTCGGGGGAGGTAGTCCATCGGGCGTGCCGTTTATTCTACTATATGGTATCATCCAGCGCGATGCCTGAACGCTCGCTGCCGCGCGCGCTGGTTGCGCAGATCATCCGCCAGCTCAAGCGCCGCGGGGTGGACTACGCCGATGTCCGCTACGAACAGCTCGCCCATGAGCAGCTGATCGCCGAGCACGGCCGCATCGCCTCGATTAGCCGCACGCACACGCAAGGCCTTGGGATCCGGGTGCTGCGCAAGGGCTCCTGGGGCTTCGCCTCAACACCGCATTTGCGCCCGCCCCATGTGGCGCGGGCGATCGGGCGCGCGGTCGAGCTGGCCCGCGCCGTCGCGCTGCTCAACACCGCGCCGCGGCCCCTCGCTCCGGTCAAGCCGGTCAAGGCGCGCTTTCGCTCCCGCTGGCAGATAGACCCATTTACCGTGCCGCTGGCCCAGAAGGTGGATTACCTGCTCTGGGCCAACACGGCCTCGCTCGGCCCCGACGCCATCAAGCGCGCCACCGCCCACATGGACTTCCACAAGCGCTGGGCGCTGTTTGGCTCCACCGAGGGCGCGCAGATCGAGCAGACGTTCATCGAAAGCGGCGCGGGCCTGGAGCTCGCCGCCCAAAAAGGCGACGAGGTGCAGACGCGCAGCTACCCTAACTCCCATCACGGGGCGCTCGCGCAGGCCGGGTTCGAGTACGTCAAGCAGCTCGACCTCGTGGGGGGGGCGGCCCGCGCGCAGCAGGAGGTCCTGCAGCTGCTCTCGGCCAAGCCGCCCAAGGCCGGCGAGGCCACGCTCATCCTCGACCCCACCCAGGTCGTCATGCAGCTGCACGAGTCCTGCGGCCATCCCACCGAGCTGGACCGCGCGCTGGGGCATGAGCTGAGCTACGCCGGCGGCAGCTTCTTAACGCCGGAGCATCTGGGCCGGCTGCGCTACGGCTCGCGGCACGTGACGATCGTCGCCGATGCCACCATTCCCGGCGGCGTGGGGACCTTCGGGTTCGATGACGAGGGGGTGCCGGGGACCCGGGTGGAGCTGGTGCGCGAGGGGCTCTTCGTCGGGTACTTAAGCTCCCGCGAGACCGCAGCACAGCTGGGGCAGCCGGCCAGCGGCGGCGCGATGCGCGCCCAGGGCTGGGAGGTGCCGCCGCTGGTGCGCATGACGAACGTCAACCTGGAGCCCGGCGCGGGCACGCTGGAGGAGCTCTGCCGCGGCGTCAAGCGCGGCTACCTGCTCTCCACGAACAAGAGCTGGTCCATTGACGACCAGCGGCTCAACTTCCAGTTCACCACCGAGCTGGGCTGGGAGATCATCAACGGCGCGCTGGGGGCCTTGGTGAAGAACCCGCTCTACACCGGCATCACGCCGGACTTCTGGGGCCGATGCACCGCGGTGGGCCGGCGGGAGGACTGGCGGCTCTGGGGCATCGCCAACTGCGCGAAAGGCGAGCCGATGCAGCTCATGCACGTCGGCCACGGGGCCCCTTACGCCCGCTTCGACGGCGTGTTCGTGGGGCCGGCGACATGATTGGACAATCACGCTTGCTCACAGAACTCGCGAACCTGGTCAAGCGCACGCGCGCCGACGGGGTCAGCGCCTGCGCCCAGGCCGGCAGCCAGCAGGTGCTGCGCTTCGCTCATGAGGCGATCCACCAGGACGTCGCGCAGGACACGGTGATGGTCACCGTGAAGGTCATTCTCGACGGCCGCGTGGGGGTGGCGAGCGTGGACACCCTCGAGGGCGCGCGGCTGCGGCAGTGCGCCCAGGCCGCGCTCGACATCGCGGCGCACGCGCCGCCGCAGGAACCCGTGCCCCCCTTGCCGGCGCGCCACCGCCTGCGTTGGCGGGCCGATTACGTGGCCGCCACGGCGCGCGCCGGCCCGGCGGAGTGCGTGCGCGCGGTGCAACAGCTCGTTCGCCTCTGCCGGGGCGCGGGCGCGCAGCTGGCCGGCTCGCTCATGGTCGGCGAGCGCGAGCTGGCCGTGGCGAACTCCGCGGGCACGGCCTGCCACGCCGCGTCCACGGTGTGCGGGGCCAAGCTGGTGACGATGTACCGCAAGCTCTCCGGCTACGCCAGCGGCGTGCACCGCGACTTCGCGCGGCTCAACCTTGAGGAGCTGCTGGCCCGCTCGCTGCGCCAGTCGCTGCACCGGCGGGACCCGGTCGCCGTGCCGCTGGGCGCGCACGCGGTCATCCTGGAGCCCGAGGCGGTGGCCGAGCTGCTCGAGTGGCTCGGGTACATCGGCTTCGGCGCGAAGAGTGTAGAGGAGCGCACCAGCTTCCTGGCCGGCCGCGTGGGCGAGCGGCTGCTGCATGCGGACATCACGATCCTGGATGACGGCACGGACCCGAAGAGCCTGCGCATGCCCTTTGATTACGAGGGGACTCCGAAGCGGCGCGTCGTCCTGATTGACCGGGGCACAGCGCTCGGGCCGGTGTACGATGCGGTCTACGGCATGAAGTTCGGCCATCCGTCCACCGGCCACGCCCTGCCGGCCGATGAACCGGAGGGGCCGCTGCCCCTGCACCTGGCCATCGCGCCGGGCCGCGCGCCGGCGAGCGAGCTGGTGCGCCGCTGCGAGCGGGGGTTGTGGATCCCCCGGTTCCATTACGTCAACGGCCTGCTCAACCCGCGGGAGGCGGTCATGACCGGGCTGACGCGGGAGGGGTGCTTCCTGATCGAAGACGGCAAGCTCACCGCGCCGGTGGCGACCCTGCGCTTCACGCAGAGCATCCTCGAGGCGCTGCGGCACGTGCGGGGCGTCTCGAAGGAGCGGCGGCTCGTCGGCGATCCGAGCATTGACGCCGGGTGCAAGCTCGTGCCCACGCTTTCGCTGGGCGCCTTCACCTTCACGGGGCGCTCCGCCGCATGAGCCGGGCGCGCCGGGTCCTGGCCGTCGGCTGCGCGCTCGCAGTGTCCTGCGGCGGCTGCGCGGTGCTCACGCGCATCCCGGCCCACCTGGCCGAGCGGCTCGAGCCGCCGGCCACGCCCGCCTGGGATGACGGCTACGAGGACTACACCGGCGCCATGCACATCCACACAACTTACTCCCACGATGCGCACGGCCTCTTCGAGGACGTCGTGCGGGTGGCCAACGCCCAGGGCCTGGACTTCGTCATGCTCACCGAGCACAACACCCTGCAACCGCTGCGCGACGGCAAGCAGGGCTGGCACGGAGCGACGCTGGTCATCGTCGGCATGGAGATCTCCACCAAGGCCGGCCACTACCTGGCGTTCAACGTGACGCAGGAGGTGGACCGTTACAAGTTGACCGCCCAAGAGGTGATTGACGAGGTGAACCGCCAGGGCGGGTTCGGCTTCATCGCCCATCCCTATTTCAAAAAGCACCACTGGACCAACTGGGATGTCACGGGCTTCACCGGCATCGAGGGCTACAATCTCGCGCACGACACCTTCGATGAGAACTGGGGCCGGCTCGCGGCGTGGGCGCTGGCGGCCTCGCCGTTGTCGTTCTACTTTTCGATCGTGGACCGGCCCTACGATCCGCTGCGCACGTGGGATGACCTCATCGCGCGGCACGGGCGGATCGTGGGCATCGGCTCCACCGACGCGCACGAGGTGCATCTGGTGGGCGTCACGTTCGCGCCCTACGATGTGATGTTCCGGATGGCTCGCACCCACGTGCTCATACCCGGCAAGCCGCTGACCGTCGAGGCCGTCTATGACGCGCTGCGCCGGGGCCATGCGTACTTCGCCATGGAGCTGCTGGCTGAGGCGAAGGGGTTCTCGTTTCTGGCGCAGCGCGGCTCCGAGGTGGCGGGCATCATGGGCGATGAGGTGGCGTGGCGGCCGAACCTGACGCTGAAAATCTGGCTGCCGACCGCGGCGCACCTGACGCTCTTCAAGGACGGCCAGGCGACGGCGTGGACCACGGGGCAGACGTGGGAAGTGCCGGTGGCCGAAGCCGGCGTGTACCGGGTCGAGGCCGCCCGCCACGGCAAGCCGTGGATTGTCTCGAACCCCATCTATGTCCGCGCGCCGCAGCCGACGGCTCAAGAGTAGCGTCGCACAGGCCTGCGCCGCGCTCGCACTGTGCGGCGGATGCGCGAGCGCACCGCTGCGCACCCCGGTCGCGGCCCCGGCGCCGCTGCCCGTGGACGTGACCGCCTACTATGCCTATCCGAGCGGCCCCCGCGACGTCACCATGCGCCTGACGCGCGAGACTAGCCGGTATCGCGAGTGGCTGGTGCAGTTTCCATTTTCGGCGCCGGCCGGCTTCACCCCGACCGAGCCGACCGTGGAGCTTGAGTGGTTCGAATCCCGGCAGGAGGGACGCCGCCCGGCCGTCCTCTTCAACCCGATCCTGGGCGGCGATTACCCGCTGGAGCGGGGCCTGTGCCGCTTCCTGGCGAGCCACGGCTTTCACGTCGCCCTGGTCCACCGCAAGACCTTGAAGATCTCGCCGGAGCACCCGGTCGAGCACCTGGAGACCCTGCTGCGCCAGGGGGTGCTGCGCATCCGGCAAGCCGTGGATTGGATGGCGCAGCAGCCGGGCGTAGACCCCGACCGGATGGGCAGCTTCGGCATCAGCATGGGCGGCATGGCCTCGGTCATGGCCGCCGCGGTGGAGCCGCGGCTGCGCGTTCATGTCGCAGCACTTGCCGGCGGCAGCCTGCCGGACATCCTGGCCACGACGCATGACACGCTTCTGACCAAACCCATGGCGCGCTACCTGGCCGCCCAGGGGCTGGACCTGGTCAGCCTGGAGGCGCGGCTGCGGGAGACTGTGCGCACCGACCCGCTGCGCCTGGCCCCCTATGTGGATCCGAGCCGCGTGCTGCTCTTCGTAGCACTGGCCGACCGCACCATCGGCACGGCCAACGCCCAGCGCCTGCGCCGGGCGCTGCGCTATCCCCGCACCATCTTCCTGCCGGCCGGCCACTACACCAGCTACCTGTTGTTGCCCTACGTGCGCCGCGAAAGCCTGCGCTTCCTGCGCCGCCACCTGGCCTTGCAGCCGCCCTCTTGACTCAGGTATACTTGATGATTGGGAGCCCCCCACATCCCATGCCAGCGGTAAAGGAGGAAACTATGCCCAACCGGCGGGGTTCCCTGCTCATCCTGAGCTTCCTCTTCATCAGCTTCCTCACCACGTGGGCCACCATCATGTTCCGGCAAGGCGCAACCGAGCTCTAC
>JACQRG010000069.1 GCA_016206565.1 Candidatus Omnitrophota bacterium
GCCCAGCAGCAAGTGCTCGGTGCCGATGTAGTTGTGGCCCAGGCTGCGGGCCTCCTCCATGGCCAGCTCGATGACTTTCTTGGCCGTGGGCGTGAAGGGGATGACGCCGGAGACCATCGAGCTCGGCCCGCTCTGCACGAGCTTCTCGACCTCGAGCCGGATCTTCTCCGGCGAGAGCCCGAGCTTCTGCAGCACCGCCGCCGCCACGCCCTCGCCCTCGCGGATGAGGCCAAGCAGGATGTGCTCAGTGCCGATGTAGTCGTGGTTGAAGCGCTTGGCCTCCTCCTTGGCCAGGAGGATCACCTTGCGCGCGCGCTCCGTGAACTTATTGAACATGATGCGGTCTCCTTCAGTCAGTTATTGCTTCGCGCCAAGCCGTTTGCGAATCAACTCCGCGCGCTTGGCATCCCGTTCCTGCACGGAGAGGGCTTTGCCTTCCAGCTTCTGCAGGTGCGCCGGCTGCGAATAGAGAAACAGCTCGTTGACCGCCGTGCGGTCCAGCCCGTTGCCGCCGGCGGGCGCCGCACCATTGGCCATCAGGCCGAGATCCACGCCCAGGCGCACCGCCGAGAGCAAATCCAGCGTTTCGACCGAGCTCATCGTCCGGGCGTGCTTGAGCAGCCCGTAGGCGCGCCAGAGCCTATCCTCGAGCTGCACGCGGCCGCTGGAGAGCAGGGTCTGGCGCGCGCTCTGCTCGTTCTCGATCACCTGCTTCATGATCCGCTGCAGGTTCTCGACCAGCTCGTCCTCGCTGCGCCCCAGGGCCACCTGGTTCGAAATCTGGAAGAAGTTGCCGGTGGCCTCGGTGCCCTCCCCGTAGAACCCGCGGGCGGTCAGCCCCAGCTTGGTGATGGCATGCAGCACCTTGTTGATCTGCTTGGTGATGACCAGCGCCGGCAGGTGCAGCATGACCGAACCGCGCATGCCGGTGCCCACGTTCGTCGGGCAGCAGGTCAGGTAGCCCCACTCCGGCGAGAAGGCGTAGGGCAGCGCCTGCGAGAGCTCGTCGTCCAGGGTGTCCATCATCGCCCAGGCCTCGGGCAGGCTCAGGCCCGACTGCAGCACCTGGATGCGCAGGTGGTCCTCCTCGTTGACCATGATGCTGATCGCCTCGCCCTCGCCGATGACGACCGCCTTGTGCTCCGGGTTGACCACGTGCTCCCGGCTGACCAGGTGCCGCTCGACGAGGAACTGCCGGTCCACCTCGGTCAGCCCGCCGAGCTCCAGGAAGAGCGCGCGCTCCAGGCTCGGCACGCGGCCGAGCGCCTCCTTGACCAGCGTGAGGACCTTGGCCTGTGACTCGTCGGTCGCCCGCGTGGCGAAGGGAATCTTTTCGAGGTTGCGCGCCAGCCGGATGCGGCTTGACATGACGATGTCGGCCACCGGCCCGACGCCGCGCAGCCACTCCCCTGGATGTTTGAGCAATGCGTCCAATTCGTCAGCCATCTCACTTCTTCGGTTTCTGGTGCTCCTCGTGCTCCGCGCGCCGGATCACGTCCCGCAGCGCGGCGGCTTCCTCAAACGCTTCGTCCTTGATCGCCTTCTCCAGCTTGCGCTTCAGCTCCGGCAGGCTGGGTGCGCCTTTCGCCGCCTTCGTCCCGGCGGCGCGCGCCGGCGACTTGCCCACATGCACCGGCGAGCCGTGGATGCGCTTCAAGAGCGTGCCCAAGCTGCGCTTGAAGGCCGGGTAGCACTCGGAGCAGCCCAGCCTTCCGACCTTGCGGAACTGCTCGTAGGTCATCCCGCAGTTCGGGCACGCCTTGGAGGAGACCTCCTCCACCTCCGGCGTCTTGCCAAAGTCGGAGAGGCCGGAGAGCAGGTCCGCCAGGCCGAAATGGCTCTCCACCTGCGCGCCCTTCTGGTTGGCGCAGGCCTCGCACAGATGCAGCTCGCTCATCTGCTCGTTGACGATCTCGGTCAGATGGACCGTCGCCTGGGACTGTTTGCACAGCTCGCAGACCATTGTTTTCACCTATACTACTTAGTTTACCAGGTTTCGTTTCGGCCTTCCAGCGAACCCGGTCAGTACCGAACCCCTTCACTGCGAGTGAGTTGCCGAAAGGCTTGCTGGAGCTTTTTGGTCACCGGGCCTGGCCGGCCGCTGCCGATGGCCCGGCCGTCAATCTTGGACACCGGCACGATCTCGGCCGCGGTGCCGGTCAGGAACACCTCCTGGGCGTTGAAGAGATCGTAGCGGGTCAGCAGCTCCTCCCGCACCTTGAGCCGCTGGCGGGCGGCTAAATCCATCACGGTTTGCCGGGTGATGCCGCGCAGCACGCCGATGTACGGCGGCGGGGTGAGCAGCGTCCGGTCTTTCACCGTAAAGATGTTCTCCCCGGTGCACTCGGTCACGTAGCCGGAGGGCGAGAGCATGATCGCCTCCTGGAACCCGGCCGTGATCGCCTCGAGCTTGGCTAAGATGTTGTTGAGGTAGTTGAGCGACTTAATCTGCGGGTTGAGCGCCTCGGGCACGTTGCGCTGGGTCGCCACGGTCACCAGCTCGAGCCCCTCCTCGTAGAGCCGCTTCGGGTAGAGCTCGATCTTATCCGCGATGATGAAGACCGTCGGCTCGCTGCACTTGCGCGGGTCCAGCCCCAGGTCGCCCGGCCCGCGGGTGACCACCAACCGGATATAGGCGTTGGCCAGGCGGTTGACGCGCAGGCTCTGCTTCACCGCTGAGGCCAGCGCCTCGCGCGAGAGCGGGATCTTGAGCAGAATCGCGTGCGCCGAATCGTGGAGGCGGTCGAGATGCTCCTGGAGCTTGAAGACGCGCCCGTTGTACGAGCGGATCCCCTCGAAGACGCCGTCGCCGTAGAGCAGCCCGTGGTCGAACACGGACACGCTCGCCTTGGAGGCATCCACGAATGTGCCGTTGAGATAGACTTTCATGCAACCTCCAACGATGATTACGCCGATTTGGAAAACTGATTACGCAGATTGGTTGATCGAATCTGCGGAATCATCTCTTCAAATCTGTGTAATCTTCTCTTCGATTTGCCCGTCGCGCAGCGCCACCCGCTGGTCGGCCAGTTGGGCCAGCTCGGTCTCGTGCGTCACCAGCACCAGGCTCATGCCCCGGCTGCGGTGCAGGCCCGCCAGCAGCTCCGTGATGCCGGCGCCCGTCTGCGTATCGAGATTGCCGGTCGGCTCGTCGCAGAAGAGCAGCTGCGGCTCGTTGACCAGCGCGCGCGCGATGGCGGCGCGCTGCAGCTCCCCGCCTGAGAGCGCGTTGGGCTTATGCTGCGCCCGGTTCGCCAGGCCCACCTGCTCCAGGCACTGCAGCGCCCGCCGGCGCAGTTCATGGCGGGGCAGCCCGCCGCCGACCGACCCGGGCAGCATGACGTTCTCCAGGGCCGTGAGCTCCGGCAGCAGATGGTAGAACTGGAACACGATCCCCGCCATCTGGTTGCGGAAGAGCGCGCGCTGCGCGTCGCTCATCCGGGAGAGCGGCTGGTTTTCCCAGCGTACCTCACCGGAGGTGGGCGTGTCCAGTCCGGCGAGCAGGTGCAGCAGCGTGGACTTGCCCGCCCCGGAGGGCCCGGTGATGGCCACGAACGCCCCCTGCTCGATGCGCAGGCTCACCCCCTGCAGCACCGGCAGGATGGTCTTGCCGACCCGGTACGTCTTGCGCAAGTCAATGGCTTCCAGCATCACTCGTAGCGCAGCGCTTCGACGGGTGCGAGGCGCGCGGCCTGGCGCGCCGGGTAGACCGTGGAGAGCAGCGTGATGACGAACGCGGCGGCCAGCGTCTTCCACCAGTCGCCCCCCTCCACCCGCACCGGCAGATGATCCAAGTAGTACACCGTACTCGGCAGCTTGATCCACTGGTAGGTGTCCAGCGACCAGATGATCCCCCACGCCAGCGCCGCCCCGAAGGCGGTGCCCAGCGTGCCGATCAGCAGCCCCTCCCAGGTGAAGAGCGCGCCGATGGAGCGGTTGGTGGCGCCGATGGACTTCAGGATGCCGATGTCGCGCGTCTTCTCGATGACCAGCATGATCAGCGTCGAGACGATGTTCGCCGCCGCCACCAGGATGATGAGCGCTAAGATGACGAACATCACCAGCTTCTCCAGCTTCAGGGCGTCGAAGAGCGTCTGGTTGAGCTCCATCCATGTGCGCACCTGGTACTGCGGGCCGAGTGCCAGCCGGATCGCCTCCTGCATCGCGGGGGCGCGCTCCAGCGCGTCAAGCCGCACCCCGACGCCGCTGACCCGGCCGTCGAGCCGGTAGAGCCGCTGGGCCCTCTCCAGTGTGACCGCAACCAGGTTTGCGTCGTACTCGTACATGCCGGAGCGGAACAGCCCGCTGATCGTCAGCTCCTGGGTGGAGCCGTCGGCCGGGCTGATGAGGCTCACCGTATCGCCGGGCCCGGCCTGGATGACCGCGGCCAGCTCGGTGCCGAGAATTATCTCCTGGTCGGTCTTCGGCAGCCGGCCGACCACCAGGTAGTCCGCGAGGCGGCTCACTTGCGTCTCGCGCTGCACGTCAATGCCGCGCACCAGCACCCCGAAGGCGCGGTCCGGCAGCCGCAGGATCGCCTGCCCGGCGATGTACGGGCTGACCCCGACCACGTGCTCCATGGCGGCGAGCCGGCGCAGCAGCTCATCGCTCTCGCGGATCCCCTGCGGCGCGTCCACGATCAGGTGCGCGTTGGTGCCGACGAGCTTGTCCTTGATGTCGTGGTCGAAGCCGCTCATCACGGCCAGCACCACGAGCAGGGCCGCCACGCCCAGCGCGACCCCGCCGACGGCCAGCACCGCGATGACCGAGATGAACTTCTCGCGCCGCTTCGCGAACAAGTACCTGAGTCCCAACCAGAATTCGTAGCGCATCGTCAGACTTCAGACATCAGACGTCAGACTTCAGGCTTCAGCAGCGGGAACAAAATCACGTCTTTGATCGAGGGCTGGTTCAGCAGCAGCATCGCCAGCCGGTCCACGCCGACTCCGAGGC
>JACQRG010000071.1 GCA_016206565.1 Candidatus Omnitrophota bacterium
ACCGGCTGGGCCGCAAGGCCATCGGCGGGGTCATGCCGCAGCTGACCGTGCTGCTCGACTTGCCGGTACCGGCCGGCTTCGCGAGGCTGCGGCGCAGGCACGACCGGATGGAGCGCAAGGGGCTGGCGTTTCACCGCCGGGTCCGAGCCGGCTATCTGGCGCTGGCGCGGCGAGAGCCGAAACGGTTCCTCGTCGTGGATGCGCGGCAGCGCCCGGCCGCCATCCACGGGGCCATTCTGCAAGCCGTGGCGCGGCGGGTCGGCTGATGGCGTGGGACGACATCCTCGGACACGAGCTGGTCAAGCGCCTTTGGCAGGCGCACCTGCGCGACGGCCGGGTGGCACCCGCCTATCTGCTGGTCGGCCCGGAGGGCATCGGCAAGCGGCGGCTCGCGGTCGAAATGGCTAAGGCCCTGAATTGCGCGGCGGACGGGATCATTCCCTGCGACCGGTGCCAGAGCTGCCGGCTCATCAGCCGGCAGTCGCATCCGGATGTGCACCTGCTCAGCCCGCAGGGCGCCTCGGCGCAGATTCCGCTCGACGCGGTCCAACAGGTTCTGGGCCGGCTGGCCCTGCGGCCCTACAGCGGCAAGGCGCAGGTGGCCATTGTGGATGGCGCTGACCGGCTGACCGAGGAAGCGGCGAACTGCCTGCTCAAAGCCCTGGAGGAGCCGCCGGGCGCGGCGAAATTCCTGCTGCTGACCAGCCAGCTGCCGCATTGCCTGGCCACCATCGTGTCGCGCTGCCAGATCATCCGCTGCCGGCCGCCGTCGCGCGGGCCGGCCGGGCGGTCCGAAGCGGCGATGGCCCCATGGGCCGGGGAGCCGTCGGCCTGGCTGTCGTGGCCGCTGCCCGAGAGCCGCAGCGACGTCACCGAGTGGCTGGATGCGATGATCGTCCGGCTGCGGGACCTGGCCGTGGCCGGCGCGGGGCCAGCGCCTGAGCGCTGCGTGGATGCGGCGTTTGAGCTCTTGCTCCTGCGCGAGTCGGTGGAGCAGTTCGTCAGCCCGCGCCTGGTAGCGTCGCTGGCGAGGGAGCGGTGGCTGTCATTACACGAGAAACAAGGAGGTTCTAGCGGATAGCGGATAGCGTTTAGCGTATAGGAAAACGCAGTTCTATCCGCTAAACGCTCTACGCTAACCGCTAGCCGGCATGTCTAAGACTGTGTATCTCACGACGCCGCTCTACTACGTCAACGCCGCGCCGCACATCGGCCACTCGTACACGACGGTGGCGGCGGACGCGCTGGCCCGCTACGAGCGCGCGAAGGGGCGGGAAGTGTTTTTCCTCACCGGCACCGACGAGCACGGCCAGAAGATCGAACGGGCCGCGGCCGCGGCCGGCAAGACGCCGCAGGCGTTCGTGGATGAGGTCGTCGAGCACTTCCACCGGCTCTGGACGATGCTCAACATCTCGCACGACGATTTCATCCGCACGACGCAGCCGCGCCATGCGCGCATCGTGCAAGCCGTGCTGCTGCGGTTGCGCGACGAGGGCGCGCTCACGCGCCAGGTCTACCAGGGCTGGTACTGCACGCCGGATGAGACGTTTTGGACCGAGGCTGAAGTGGTTTCCTCCGGCGGGGCCGGCGGCACGCCCATGTGTCCCGCGTGCCAGCGGCCGCTGGAGCCGGTGCAGGAGGACGGCTGGCACCTGCCGCTGCGCGCGCACCAGGACTGGCTGGTGCGCTTCGTGAAGGCTCATCCCGAGTTCGTGCAGCCGGCCTCGCGCTACAACGAGCTGGCGAGCCTGCTCGAGCAGCCGCTGCCGGAAGCCCTGTGCATCACGCGGCCCCGCAAGCGGGTGGGGTGGGGCATCCCGGTGCCGTTCGAGCCGGAGCACGTGGTGTATGTGTGGTTCGACGCCCTGATCAACTACATCTCGGTGCCGGGCTACGGCGAGGACCCGGCGCGGTTCGCGCGGCTCTGGCCCGCAGACGTGCATTTCATCGGCAAGGACATCCTGCGCCACCACGCGGTGTACTGGCCGATCATGCTGCACGCCCTCGGCCTGCCGGATGAGCAGATGCCGGTGCGCATCGTCGCGCACGGCTGGTGGAAGGTGGGCGAGCAGAAAATGTCCAAGTCGCGCGGCAACATCGTGGATCCCACGATCGTGATCCGCGAGGTGCTGGCCGGCCAGCCGTACGCCGCGGACGTCTACCGCTACTTCCTGCTGCGCGAGGTGCCCTTCGGTCAGGACGGCAGCTTTTCGGAGGAGGCGCTGCAGGCGCGCCTTGACGCCGACTTGGCCAACGACCTGGGCAACCTGGTCAACCGGACCTGCTCGATGCTCACGCGCTACTGCGAGGGGCGCGTGCCGGCCGGCGGGACGCTGGGGGCGCAGGAAGATGAGCTGCGCCGCGCAGCGCTCGAGCTGCCGGCCGCGCTGGACCAGGCCATGGAGGGGCTGGCCTTCTCGGCGGCGCTTGAGGCCATCATGCAGCTCGTCACGCGCGCCAACCGGTACATCGAAGCCGCCGCGCCGTGGAAGCTCGCCAAGCAGCCGCGTGACCGCGCCCGCCTGGAGGCGGTGCTGCGGGTGCTCGCCGAGGTGCTGCGCGTGACGGCGATCTCCCTCGAGCCCTTCATGCCCTCGGTGGCGGGCGCCATCTGGCAGCAGTTAGGCTGCGGCGCCTCGCCGCGCCGGCTCGCCGACGCCGCCCGCTGGCCGGTGCTGCCGGCCGGCCACCCCATCGGAACCTCCGCCATCCTGTTTCCGAAACGCTTTGCCGCGACCGCCGGCGGGCCGGCCGCCTAGCATGCAACGGCTGCTGCGGGGCCGCGCGCTCTACCTCCTGCTGGGCGCCATGAGCCTGATGCTCTACGGGCGCCTGGCCTGGCGTGAGGCGCAGCAGGGCGTCGGCGTTCTGCTGCCCGAAGCCGCGCAGGCGCCGGCCGCCGCCGAGAAGACCGTGGCAGAGGAGACGCTCGAGACCGGCCTGGAGGTCTTTGAGCCTGAGCGGCTGCGCCGCATCGCGCGGCAAGCGCCGGCGCTAGCACTGATGTTCTGGGTCCAGCTCGCAGGCGCCTTGGGCATGGTGGTGACGGGTCTGATCCTCACCGGGCGGGGCTGGCGCTCGGGCCGCCGGCAGGTCGGGTCCCCTGTCAAGCGGCGCCCGCCCCCAGCCTGGACGATGGGAGAGGTATGGCGCATCGGCGCCTTGGCCGTCGTCGTCTTGAGCCTGATGCCGTTCGTGCGCCTGGCCTTCCACTACTACTGGCCCAACCGGCCGCTGGACACCCACGAGTGGATGGTGTGGACGATGCTCTGGCTCGACGGGGTGGTGATCCTGGCCGTGATCGCCTTCGCCGCCGGGCGGCTCGGCTCAGCGCGCAAGGCGCTGGGGATGAGCCGGATGGACTTGACCGGGCCGATCGCGATCGGGTTCCGCAGCTACGTGACGACCTTCCCCTGGTTGCTGGCACTGCTGGTGGTGGTTGCTAGCGTCATGGACTGGCTGGGCATCTCTCCTCCTCGCGAGCCGCTGCATGCGCTCCTCTTTGAGGAAGAGCGATCCTGGGTGCTCGGGCTGACGATCATGCTGGCCTGCCTGGTGGGCCCGGTGGCCGAGGAGCTGTACTTTCGCGGCGTCATCTACGCAGCGCTGCGTCAGCGGCTCTCCCGCATCGCCGCCATGGTGCTCAGCGGCGCGGTCTTCGCCGCCTTTCACCTCAACCCGGTCGGGTTCCTGCCGATGATGGCGCTCGGCTGCCTGCTGGCCTACCTCTACGAGCGCACCGGCTCGCTGGCCAGCCCCCTGGCCATCCACATCTTTCATAACGCCTTCCTGCTCAACGGCGCGCTGGTCTTGCGGCAGGCGGCCGCGTTCGCGTAAGGCTCTGCATGGCCGCCGTCTCCATCCGCGGGCTGGGCGAGGTGCCGCTGATTGCGCGCCTGGCGCGCCGGCTGGGTGGTGCCGGGAAGGGGCGCGGCGTGCTCGCCGGCATCGGCGATGATGCCGCCGTCCTGCGCTCGTCCGGCGGCGCACCGCTGCTCTTGGCCTGCGACATGCTCGTGGAAGGCGTGCATTTTACGCGCCGGTTGCCGGCGCGGTGGATCGGCTGGAAGGCGCTGGCCGTCAACCTGAGCGACATCGCGGCGATGGCCGGCACGCCGCGCTGGGCGGTGGTGTCGCTGGGGCTGCCGCCCTCGACTCCGGTGCGGTTCGTGGACGGCCTCTATGACGGTCTGGGCGCGTGCGCGCGCCGGTTCGCCACGGCCATCGTGGGCGGCGATACGGTGCGCGCGCCGCAGGTCGTCGTGGACGTCGCCATCCTCGGCACGGCCGGCCCGCGCGGCCCGGTGCTGCGGCGCGGCGCGCGGCCGGGCGACGCGTTGTTCGTGACCGGGCGGCTGGGCGGTTCGCTGGCGTCCGGACGGCATGCGCGCTTTACCCCCCGGGTGCGCGAGGCGCAGGCGCTGGCCGCGCGCCTTCCGGTGCATGCGATGATGGACCTCTCCGACGGGCTGGCGTCGGACCTCTGGCAGCTGGCCCGCGCCAGCCGGGCCGCGCTGCGCGTCGAGGCAGCGCGCCTGCCGGTATCGCGCGCCGGCAAGACGGTGTATCATGCCCTGATGGATGGAGAAGATTTCGAGCTGCTCTTCGCCGTGCCGGCGTGGGCCGCAGCCCGGGTGCCCACGCGCCTGGGTGCCTGCCCGGTGACGCGCATCGGCGAGGTGCGCGCCCGCGGGGCGCGCGTGGAGCTTCAGACACGCCATGGCCGGATCCAGACCCTCATCCCCAGCGGCTTCCGGCACTTTTGAGCTGACCACCGCCTCCTCCGAGGAAACGCAAGCCTTCGGCGAGCGGCTAGGCAAGCTGCTGCAGGCCGGCGACGTGCTGGCACTGCGCGGGGATTTGGGCAGCGGCAAGACCACGCTGATCCAGGGGCTGGCGAAGGGGCTGGGGCTGGGGCCGGATGCCGTCAAGAGCCCCACGTTCGTGCTGATGCGCGAGTACCCCGGTCCGACGCCGCTCATCCACGTTGACGGCTACCGCCTTGAGGGGGCGCCCGCCGCCGCCTGGCTGGACGTGGACTGGCTCTTTTCGCCAGGCAAGATCACCGTCGTGGAATGGGCCGAGCGCTTCGAGGGGCTGCTGCCGCCGCAGATGCTGCAACTGCGCTTATCACACGTCAGCGCCAACCGCCGCCGCATTACGGTGGCGCCATCGGGCACGCGCGCGGCCGACGTACTGGAGCGGCTGCGCCGGCCGCCGGATGCCTCATGAATCTCCTGGCCATTGATACCGCCACGCGGCAGCTGAGCGTCGCCCTGCTCAAGGGCGAGACGCTGATCGCCTCCCAGGACGTGCTCACCGCCGAGCACCCGCATGCCACCTTGCTGCCCGAGACCGTGGCTCGCGTGCTGAAGGGTGCCGGCCTGACACTCTCCCAGGTGGAGGGCGTGGCGGTGGACCTGGGTCCTGGCTCGTTCACCGGGCTGCGCATCGGGCTGGCGTTCGTCAAGGGGCTGCTGTTTCGCAAGAGCGTGCCGGTCGTCGGCATTCCCTCGCTCGACGTGCTGGCCGCCGGCCTGGGCCGGTCATCATCCGCGGTCGGCGTGGTGCTGGACGCCAAGCAGCAGAAGGTCTACGCGGCGCGCTACCGGCCGGACGCGGATCCCCCGCAGCGGCAAGGCGAGTATGTCCTCGGCCAGGTGCAGGACGCGCTGGCCGGCTTTCCCGAAGGGCCGCTGACGCTGCTCGGAGACGGTTGCGCGGTGTACCGCGAGCAAATCGCGCAGCGCCTGCCCAAGGCGCGGATCGCCCCGACAGAATTCTGGTGGCCGAGGGCCGCCGTGTTAGGACGGCTGGGGGCCCTGCGCCTGCAGCAAGGCCAGGCGGACGATCTGGCCACCCTGGTGCCGATGTATTTGTACGCGCAAGACTGCGGGGTGCATCCCAGCTCCCGCCTGCCCACCCAGCCCCGCAA
>JACQRG010000072.1 GCA_016206565.1 Candidatus Omnitrophota bacterium
GGCTCGGCGCACTCCGACGCCATCGTCACGCGCGACGAGGCGGCGGCGCGCCGGTTCGCCGCCGAGGTGGACTCGGCCGCGGTCTTCGTCAACGCCTCCACGCGGCTCTCGGACGGGTTCCAGTTCGGCCTGGGGGCGGAAATCGGCATCAGCACCGACCGGCTCCATGCCCGCGGCCCGATGGGGCTTGAAGAGCTGACGACCTACAAGTATGTCGTGCAGGGGACAGGACAGTTGCGTGAGTAGCGGGCGGTTGCCCCGAGCCCCCAGCCCGGAGCCCTGAACCATTCCATGCGCCTCGGCATCTTCGGCGGCACGTTCAACCCGGTGCACCACGGGCACCTGCTGCTGGCCAAGGCCGCGCGGGAACAACTGAAGCTGGACCGCGTCCTGTTCATCCCGTGCGCCCAGCCGCCCCATAAATCCCCGGCAGGGCTCGCCTCCGGCCGGGCGCGCTTGGCCATGATCCGGCTCGCCATCCGGGGCCATCCCGCCTTCCGCGCGTCGGCGCTCGAGTTGAGCCGCCGCGGCCCTTCCTATACTATTGATACGGTGCGCGCGCTGCGCCGGCGCTGGCCCACGGCGCGCTTGTTCCTGCTCATCGGGCAGGATATGCTGGGCGTGCGGTGGCGCTCCTGGGACGAGCTGAAGCGGCTCTGCACGGTGGCTGCGGCGCGCAGGCCGCATGCCCGGCCGCCCCGACGAGAGCGCGGCCTGGTGTGGCTTGCGATGCCCCAGGTGGACATTGCGTCCTCGGAGATTCGCCGGCGGCTTCGGGCCGGGCGCTCGATTGGCCACCTGGTGCCGCCGGCTGTTGAGCGCTATCTGCGGCGCCATCAACTCTATCAAGGAAAGGTGGTGGGATGATCCGCTCGTACTGCTATTGGCCGGACGGCGCGGTCGAGGCTGGCCTGTCCACGGCGCGCCTGCGCAAGGCCCTGGAAGATGAGGGGTGCCTCTTGTGGGTGGACATCGAGGGGCCGGAGGATGCCGAGGTCGAGCTGCTCCTGGAGGTCTTCGACCTGCACCCCCTGACCGTGGAAGACTGCATCATGCCCAACGCCCGGCCGAAGGTGGACGAGTTCGAGCACTATCTCTTCGTGGTCCTCCAGGGGCTGGTGCGGGTGGACGGCAAGCTGAAGACCGCGGAGCTGGACGTCTGCCTCGGGCGCAATTTTCTTATCACGGTGCGCAGCGAGCGCATCCGCAGCGTGGAGGACGTCTGCGCCCGGGTCGAGAAGAAATCGCCCATCATCACGCGGGGCGCGGATTTCCTGTTCTACGCCCTCACGGACGCGCTGATTGACAGCTACTTTCCCATCCTGGAGGGGGTCGAGGCGCGGGTGGATGAGCTGGAGACCAAGCTGCTGGCCGATTCGACCGAGCAGCAGGTGCATCAGATCTTGGGCGTCTACCACGAGCTGATGGCGCTGCGCCGCACGCTGGCCCCCCACCGCGAGGTGATCAGCCGCTTGAACCGCGGCGACATGCCCTTCATCCGCCCGGCCAACGCCGCCTATTTCCGGGACATCTACGACCACGTGCTGCGCATGAGCGACCTGGTGGACAGCTGCCGCGAGGTCACGACCATGTCGCTGGAGGCGTACGCCACGCTGGTTTCGAACCGCCTCAACGGGATCATGAAGACGATGACCGCCTTCGCGACCCTGGCGATGCCGCTCATCATCGTCACCGGCATCTTCGGGATGAACTTCGGCGAGCACCCGGAGCTCGGCCCCCGAATGCTCTACCACTGGTTCAGCCTCGGCCTCGTGGGAATGATCCCGGTCATGCTGCTCTACTTTTGGAAATACAAGTGGCTCTGACGCTGCCCCTAGTTCTGGCCCTGGCGGCGCTGCTGGCGGCGTCGGCGTTATGCTCGGCCACCGAAGCCGCCATCCTCTCCGTCAACAAGGTGCGCCTGCGCCACCTGGCCGAGCAGGGCCACCACGCCGCCCAGCAGACCTACCGGCTGCTGGCGCACGTGGACCAGGTCATCGGCACGCTGCTGGTCGCCAACAACCTGGCCAACATCGGGCTGACCGCGCTGGGCTCCTGGGTCTGCATCAACCTCTTCGGCCCGGAGCTGGGCCTGCTGGTGGCCACCGCGGTCATGACGGCGCTGGTGCTGCTCGTCGGCGAGGTGGCCCCGAAGACCTTCGCGGCCAGCCATGCCGAAACCGTCATCTTCGCGATGGTCTGGCCGCTGCGCGTGCTCATGGTGGCGCTGGGTCCTATCGCCACCACCTTCACCGCGGCGGCGCGCTGGCTCCTGCGCCTGCTGCGCGTCCCGACCAAGCGGCGCTTGGCACTGGTGACCGAGGAGGAAATCAAGGTCATGATCCAGATGGGGCGGGAGGCCGGCGTGCTGGCGGAGCACGAGCTGCGCTTGCTGCAGCGCATCTTCGAGTTCAGCGACTCGACGGTCGCCGACGCCATGATCCCGCGCGAGCGGATCGTCGGCGTCAACCTGGCCTCGAAGGCCGAGGAGATCCTGGACGTGCTCATCGAAGAGGGGCACTCGCGCATCCCGGTCTACCGCGAGTCGCTGGACCAGATCGTCGGCGTGCTCTACGCCCGGGACATGCTCGCGATGGTGCGCCACGGCGGATTGTTCGCGCTCCAGGACCTGATCCGGCCGGTGGCGGTCGTGCCGCCGTCGAAGCGCATCGCCGAGCTGCTGAGCGAATTCCAGCGCGACAAGACCCAGATCGCCGTGGTCCGCGAGGGGGAGGGGCGCACCCTGGGCCTGGTCACCATCGAAGACCTGCTCGAGGAAATCGTCGGCGAAATCCACGAGGAAGTGCCGCCGAAGTCCTCGTAGTGTAGGGCCACGGGTGGCGCAGTGGCAGGACCCGTGGCCCAAATTGGAGTACGCCAACTTGACAGTCACGAGGGGAGCATGCTAGGCTTGAGGCCAACCAAGGAGGAGTCATGGACGCCTACTGCGTGAAGTGCAAGGCCAAGAAGGAAATGAAGGACGCCAAGCAGGTCAAGATGAAGAACGGCCGCTCCGCCATGAAGGGCCGCTGCCCGACCTGCGGCACCGGCATGTACCGGATCCTCAGCTCCTAAGCGTTCCAACGCCGCCCGCCGATCACTAGCCAAGCCAAAGCGCTCCTCGCCGCCCGCGCGGCGCTCGACAAGCACGCCGAAGACGTGGTGGTGATGGACCTACGCGGCTGCTCCGGCATCACCGACTACTTCGTGCTGTGCACGGCCGGCAGCTCCCGGCAGGTGCAGGCGCTCACGGACCACCTCGAAGAGACGCTGCGCCGGAACCGCTGCCCGGTCTGGCATGCGGAGGGGGCCTCGGCGCGCCCGCAGCCCGGCGCCTGGGCTGAAGGCCGGCAGTGGGTCCTGGTGGACTGCGGCGATGTCGTGGTGCACCTCTTCGACAAGGCCGCCAGAAGTTTTTACAGCCTTGAGCGGCTGTGGGCCGACGCGCCCCGCGTCGCGGTTCAGGAAGAACATGATCGAATTGCTCGAACAACAACTCACGCGGGCCCTTCAACAGAGTCTCGGCGCCCCCGTCGTTGACAGCCTGCCGCTCGGCTCCCTGCAATGGGAGATGCCCAAGGATCCCGCCTTCGGCGACCTCTCCTGCGCGGTCTCCTTCAAGCTCGCCCCGCAGCGCAAGCAGGCCCCCCAGCAGATCGCCGAGCAGCTCGTGGAGGCGCTGACCGCCGCGCTCGGAGGCCTCGGCCTCGCCTCGCGGTGCGACCGCGTGGAGGCCAAGGGCGGCTATCTCAACGTCTTTTTCTCCCAGCGCGCACTCGAGGCGGTGGTGCGCGACATCCTGCACGCCGGGCCCGGCTACGGCCGGCGACGCCTCTCCCCGGCGCGCGCCATCAACATTGAGTTCGTCAGCGCCAACCCGACCGGGCCGCTGAGCGTCGCGCACGGCCGGCAGGCGGCGGTCGGCGACGTGCTGGCCCGCCTGCTGCGCAGCCAGGGCGCGCGGGTGACCGCAGAGTTTTATCTCAATGACGAAGGCAGGCAGATCGAACTGCTGGGCCAGTCGTTGAAAGCCCGCTATGCCCAAGCGCTTGGGCGCGACGAAGCGATTCCTGAAGGCGGCTATCACGGCGGCTACGTGGCGGAGAGCGCCGGCAGACTCCGGACACTGGAAGGCGATGCGCTCTTGGAACGGCCGCTGGCATGGTTCTGCGAGCAAGCGATGAAAGAGCAGCTCCAGCATATTCAAGACGACCTGGGCCATTTCGGCCTGCACTTCGACCGCTGGACCAGCCAGCGCTGGCTGCGCACCTCCGGGCGCATCGAGGCGGCGCTGCAGACGCTGCAGGAGCGCGGCATGCTCTACGAGGCCGAGGACGCGACTTGGCTCGCGTCCACGAAATTCGGCGATGACAAGGACCGGGTCGTGCGCAAGCGCGACGGCGAGCTGACCTACCTGGCCCCGGACATCGCCTACCACCAGTGGAAGTTCGAGCAGGGCTATGACACGATGCTCAACCTCTGGGGGCCGGACCATCACGGTTACATCCCGCGCCTGAAGGCCGCCGTGGCCGCCCTGGGCCTGCCGGCCGAGCGGCTGGCGGTGCGCATCGTCCAGCTCGTGACCCTCTCGCGCCAGGGCAAGCCGGTGCCCATGTCGAAGCGCGCCGGGGAGTTCGTGACCTTCCGGGAGGTGATGGAGGAGGTCGGCGTGGACGCCACGCGCTTCTTCTACCTCATGCGCACCATGGACAGCCACCTCGATTTCGACCTGGACTTAGCGAAGTCCCGCTCGAAAGACAACCCGGTCTACTACGTGCAGTACGCCCATGCGCGCATCTGCAGCATCCTGGGCAAGGCCCGCGTGGCCTGGTGGGCCCGGTGGCGGCCGCCGCTGCAGCGCCTGGCCGAGCCCCAGACGCAGGCGCTCATCCGGGTGCTGGCCCAGTATCCGGTGGTCCTGCGCCTGTGCGCGGGCGCCTTCGAGCCCCACGGCCTGACCGTCTACCTGCGGCGGCTGGCGGAGTGCTTCCACGTGTTCTACGACACGCATCGCGTGATCAGCGAGGACCAGCCGCTCTCGGCCGCCCGGCTCGCGCTGGTGCGCGCGACCCGCCAGGTGCTGGCGAACGGGCTCGGGCTGCTGGGTGTCGGCGCGCCCCGCCGCATGTAGGGTGCTGCGGCATGTTCGACTACTGCCGCCTCTACGTCGGCCAGCCGCTCTCCTTGCCGCAGGTGCTGCGGCAGCTCGAGCAGCTGGACTACCGCCGCGTAGACGAGGTCGCCAATCCGGGCGACATCGCGCTGCGCGGCGGCATCCTGGACGTGTTTCCCGCCACCTTCGAATCCCCCCTGCGCCTGGAGCTGGACGGCAACCGCGTGGCCTCCATGCGCAGCTTCAACCCCAAGACGCTCGAGACCCTTGACCGCCACGCGATGGTGGTGATCCTGCCGCGCCGCGTCCACGTGCGGCCGTCCGTGGAGCTGCCCTTCGAGGCCTTCCTGGACCTGCGGGAGGGCGACCATGCGGTGCACCTGGACCACGGCATCGGCCGCTACATCGGCCGCGCGACGATTGAGGGCGGCCGGGGCACGCAAGAGGCCCTCATCCTGGAGTACGCCGACGGCGACCGGCTCTACGTGCCGATGGACCAGCTCCATCTGGTGCAGAAGTATGTCGCGTTCGGCGCGCGCACCCCGGCGCTGCACAAGCTCGGGGGCGCGGCGTGGGCCCGGGCCAAGGCCAAGGCCTATGCCGGCGCCTGGACGTACGCGAAGAGCCTGCTGGACCTGCAGGCCAAGCGCACGGCGCTGCCCGGCCACGCCTTCGCGAAGGACCACGCCTGGCAGCGGCGCTTCGAGGCGGACTTCCCGCACCGCGAAACGCCGGACCAGGCCCAGGCGAGTGCTGAGATCAAGCGGGACATGGAGCAGCCGCGGCCCATGGACCGGCTGCTGCTGGGCGACGTGGGCTACGGCAAGACCGAGGTGGCGATGCGCGCCGCCTTCAAGGCGGTGACGGGCGGCAAGCAGGTCGCCGTCCTGGTGCCGACCACCATCCTGGCGTACCAGCATCACCGCACCTTCATCAAGCGCTTCGAGGGGTTCCCGGTGCAGGTGGAGATGCTCTCCCGCTTCGCCTCCGACGCCGAGCAGCGGCGCATCGTGGAGGCCCTGGGCCAGGGCCGCTGCGACGTCGTCGTGGGCACGCACCGGCTGCTCTCGCCGGATGTCCGGTTCAAGGACCTGGGGCTGCTGGTCATTGACGAGGAGCAGCGCTTCGGCGTGAAGGACAAGGAGCACCTCAAGCAGTGGCGCACCCAGGTGGATGTGCTGGCTCTCTCCGCCACCCCGATCCCGCGCACGCTCTACCTCGCCCTGGTGGGCGCGCGGGATTTCTCCCTGGTGGCCACGCCGCCGGAGAACCGCCATCCCATCGAGACGCACGTCGTCGAGGGCGATGAAGCGGCCCTGCGGCCCTGGCTGCTGCGGGAGCTCTCGCGTGGCGGGCAGGTCTACGTCGTCCACAATCGGGTGTACAATATCCACCAGGTCGCGCGGCGCCTGGGCGACGCGGTGCCGGAGGCCACGATCGGCGTGGCGCACGGCCAGATGATGGAAGCGGAGCTAGAGCAGGTGGTCATGGCCTTCCTGGACGGCAAGCTGCAGGTGCTGGTGACGACGACGATCATCGAATCCGGGATGGACATCCCCAACGCCAACACGCTCGTCGTCCGGGATGCGGACGCCTTCGGCCTGGCGGACCTCTATCAGCTGCGGGGCCGGGTGGGCCGCTCGGACCGGCGCGCCTGGGCCTACCTGATGGTCAAGCACCTCAACGCGCTCAGCGCGCAGGCCCGCAAGCGCCTGGAGGCGATGGAGGAGCATGTCTCGCTGGGCTCGGGGTTCAAAATCGCCATGGAAGACCTGAAGATCCGGGGTGCCGGCAACCTGCTGGGCGTGGAGCAGTCCGGTCATGTCAGCGCGGTGGGCTTTGACCTGTACTGCCGCCTGCTGCGCGAGGCCGTGGGTCGTCTGAAGGAAGACCGAACAACCCCCGCCATGGGACACCACAGATGACTGCGACACCACAGATGCCACAGAATCCACACAGAGGCACAGAGAAGTGGGCCATCGCAGCGGTCTCTATGTCTCTGTGGTGCCTCTGTGCTTCTGTGGTGTCGGCGGGCGCCGAAACGGTCAACCGGATCCTGGCGGTCGTCAACGGCGAGGTCATCACCGAAGCGGATGTGATGTCGCGCGTGACGATGCTGCTCGAGCAGCAGCAGGCCGACGGACGGCCGACCGAGGGCGTGGCGGGCCAGATGAAGAACCAGATCCTGGAGCGGCTGATTGAGCAGCGGCTGATGCTCCAGGAGGCGAAGCGCCTGGAGCTCTCGGTGCCGTACGAGCAGGTCACGCAGCATCTCGAGGAGTTCAAGCGCGAGATCGGCTCCGAGGAGACCTTTGAGCAATTCTTAGAGCAGGAAGGGTTGAATGAGATGCAGCTCAAGGAGCGCATCCGCGAGCAGCTCCTGGTGGACGCCGCGGTGGACCGGCAGGTGCGCTCGACCATCACCATCAGCCCGCAGGAGGTCTCCCGGCTGGAGGCCGCCTCGCCGCAGCTGCAGGCCGAGGCCCCGGGTCGGGTCCTGCTCTCGTGCCTCTTGGTGCGGGTCGGCGAGGCGCGGGACGAGGCCAAGGCCAGGGCCCTCATTGAGAGCCTCCAGCAGCAGCTGCAGGGCGGGGCGACGTTCTCCGAGCTGGCCGCGCGCCACTCGGAGGATGCCTACGCGCAGGACGGAGGTGCGATGGGCTGGATGGAGCCCGCCGACCTGCTGCCCGAGCTGGGGGGGGCGTTGAAGCCGCTCAAGCCCGGCGAGGTCTCGCCGCCGATTCGCAGCGCGCTCGGCTTCCATCTCCTGAAAGTCCACGAGCGGGGTGAAGCGCAGCGCGACCCCGCGCTGTTGGCCCGCAGCGCCGCCTACCAGCAGCTCTACCGCCAGAAGTTCAAGCAGGCCTTCGACCGCTGGATGGCGCAGCTCAAGCGCCGGGCCTATATCGAGACGCCAAGTGGCTCATAAGTATGGGCCACGGGTGACCAGAGTGCCGGTCCTGGCCGTGACGGCCGGAGACCCGGCCGGCATCGGGCCGGAGATCATTCTTAAAGTCCTGACGCCTCCGCCCCGCCTCGGGGTCGCCCTGGTCATCATCGGCGACCTTCGCGTCTTTGCGCAGACCGCCAGGCGGCTTCGCCTGCGGCTGCCCCGATGGCGCGTGATGGCGCGGGACACAGTCTGGAGCCCGTCGCTTCAGCAGCCGACGTTCCTCGATTGCCGCACCGGCGTGCGCGCCAGGCCTGGACGCTCGGGCGCGGCCGCCGGCCGGGCGTCGCTGACCTATCTGGATGAGGGCATTGCGCTCTGCCGGGCGCGCCAGGCGCACGGGTTGGTGACCGGCCCGGTGACCAAGTGGGCCGTGCAGCGCGCGCGGCCCGGCTTCGTGGGGCAAACCGAGTACCTGGCGCGCGCCTTCGGCGCGCGCGGCGTGGTCATGATGTTCGCGTCGCAGCGCCTGCGCGTCGCACTCGTGACGCGGCACCTGCCGCTGCGCCAGGCCGCCCGCGCGGCGACACCCCGCCTCTGGCGGGACACCCTCATCGGGGTGGAGCGGGCTTTGCGCGCGCAGCTGGGTGTGCGCCGTCCGCGCCTGGCGGTGTGCGGCCTCAATCCCCATGCCGGAGAGGGGGGGCGTTTCGGCGATGAGGAGCGCCGGGTGATCGTGCCGGTGCTGCGCCGGCTGCGGCGCGCCGGGCTGCGCTGCGACGGGCCGTTCGCCGCGGACGGGTTCTTTGCGCAAGCCCGGCGGTACGATGCGGTCGTCTGCGGCTACCATGACCAGGGGTTGATCCCGTTCAAGATGCTGGCGCGCGACCGCGGCTGCCAGCTCAGCCTGGGCCTGCCCGTCGTGCGCACCTCGCCGGACCATGGCAGCGCGCTGGACATCGCCGGCCGGGGCAGGGCCGACCCGGGCGCGATGCGCTACGCGCTGGCGTTCGCCGCGCGCCTGCTGACCGCTTCCCGCTAACACGCCGTCCGATTCCATGCTGACCGCTACGGCCCTGAAGACGTTCCTGGCGGCGCGCGACCTGCGGCTGCGCAAGCGCCTGGGCCAGCATCATCTGGTGGATGCTCAGGTCATGGAGCGGCTCGGCCGCCTCTGGCGGCTGGGGCCCGGCGATACCGTGGTGGAAATCGGCGCCGGGCTCGGAGCGCTGACCGAAACGCTGGCCGCGCAAGCCGGCCGGGTGATGGCGGTGGAGGTGGATCCGGCGTTCGCGCGCGCGCTGGCCGAGCGGCTCTCAGGCGCGCCGAACCTCACGGTGGCGTGCCAAGACATCCTCACGTTTTCGTGGGCGGACGCGCCGGGCGCGGTCGTGGTCGGCGCCATTCCGTATCGCATCACCTCGCCGATCCTGGTCAGCTTAGCACGGGCGCGCGGCGCGATCCGGGAGGCTTGGCTCATCCTGCAGCAGGAGGTCGCGCAGCGGCTGGCTGCCCGCCCGTCCACCAAGGCGTACGGGCGCCTGAGCATCCTCGCCCAGTATGCCTGGCGCGTCACGCCGGCGCTGACGATTCCCCGGCGCGCCTTTTTTCCTCCGCCGGCCGTGGACTCGGTCTGCGTGCACTTGGAGCCATGGCCGGCACCCCCGGTGGCGGTGCCGGATGAGTCGCGGTTCTTCGAGCTGGTGCGCGCGGCCTTCGCCCAGCGGCGCAAGACCCTGGTCAACTGCCTGCTGGCGGACGGGGCGGGGTGGGGGAGCCGGGCGTCCCTCGAAGCGGCGCTGCAGACGCTTAGCCTGCCGGCCAACGTCCGCGGCGAAGCCCTCTCCCTCTCCCAGTTCGCTTCTCTCGCTAGCGCGTTACGCTAACTTGGCTCAAGGCCGCGGGCTACCCCGCTCGCTCAGATGCGGTTCCGGGCGCCCGCTGCGGCGGACCGGCCGCGGCAACTCCTCGCGCCGAGGGGCGCTCGTCAGATAGCGCGGCCGTGCTCTCACTGAAGTCCGCCTCCGCGGGCTGAACCGCATATTCGCTCGCCGTGGTGGCCCGCGGCCCTGAGCCAAATCAACGTAACGCGCTAGCGAGAGAAGCGAACTGCGAAATGGAGAGGGCTTCGCCGCGGACGTTGGCCGGCAGGCTAAGCGTCTGCAGCGCCGCTTCGAGGGACGCCCGGCTCCCCCACCC